>JBILJY010000068.1:0-12768 GCA_044376975.1 Burkholderiaceae bacterium
TGCCTGTTGGCATTGTGGCCAATAATGGGATTCTGTTTTCGGAGTCTGCACAAAAGGGTGCGCACTTCATTGAGTTGTGTGCACAGCGCAAGACTCCCCTCGTGTTCTTGCAAAATATTACTGGGTTTATGGTGGGCCGCAAGTACGAGAATGAGGGCATTGCGCGCCACGGCGCGAAAATGGTGACTGCTGTCGCGACTGCTGCCGTACCTAAATTTACGGTCATTATTGGCGGCTCGTTTGGCGCAGGAAACTACGGCATGTGTGGCCGTGCATTCTCTCCGCGCTTATTAGTGATGTGGCCTAACGCACGTATCTCTGTGATGGGTGGTGAGCAGGCGGCGAGCGTTCTTGCAACCGTGCGACGCGAGGGTATGGAGGCCAAAGGTGAGGCGTGGAGTGCGGAGCAGGAGGCTGCATTTAAAGCGCCTATCCGCGAGCAGTACGAGCGTGAGGGCCATCCCTATTATGCAAGCGCACGACTGTGGGACGACGGTGTGATTGCTCCGTCTGATACGCGCCGTGTCTTAGCGCTGGGCTTGTCAGCTGCGATGAATGCCCCCATTCTCGAGACACGCTTTGGCGTGTTTCGTATGTAACACCTCCATAAGGAATCAAAGTGTTTACGACTTTATTGATTGCGAACCGAGGTGAAATAGCGTGCCGTGTAGCGGCGACCGCACGTCGCCTTGGGATTAAAACCATCGCGGTGTATTCCGATGCAGACGCTGAATCAAAACACGTGGCCGCCTGCGATATTGCAGTTCGCTTAGGTCCGGCGCCTGCAAGTGAAAGCTACCTAAAGGCCGAGGAAATCTTGCGAGTGGCACTTGCGCATGGTGCGCAGGCGATTCATCCCGGATATGGTTTTCTGTCGGAAAACGAAGCATTTGCTCAGGCATGCGCCAAAGCAGGCATTTGTTTTGTCGGCCCACCCGCGTCAGCGATCGCTGCCATGGGTAGCAAATCTGCCGCAAAGACCTTAATGGAAAAGGCAGGCGTGCCTCTTGTCCCGGGGTATCACGGCGACGAACAGGCGCCCAAATTTTTGCAACAGCAAGCCGATACGATGGGCTACCCGGTTTTGATTAAAGCAAGCGCTGGTGGCGGTGGAAAAGGTATGCGAATCGTCACGCAAGCCAAAGACTTCATCGCGGCACTGGCCTCTTGCAAGCGAGAGGCCAGTGCGAGCTTCGGTGACGACAAGGTTTTAATTGAGCGCTATTTGCAAAAGCCGCGCCATATTGAAATACAAGTTTTTTCTGACACCCACAATCAGCACGTTTATTTATTTGAGCGCGATTGTTCAGTGCAGCGTCGCCATCAAAAGGTAATTGAAGAGGCGCCTGCCCCTGGCATGACGCAGGCGCGTCGGCAAGAGATGGGTGAGGCAGCAATTGCTGCAGCGCGCGCCGTGAATTACGTTGGTGCAGGCACCGTAGAGTTTATTGCCGAACCCGATGGGCGATTTTATTTTATGGAAATGAATACCCGCCTACAGGTTGAGCATCCAGTCACGGAAATGATTACGGGAATGGATTTGGTTGAATGGCAGTTGCGTGTGGCAGCGGGAGAGCGCTTGCCTAAGACGCAACAAGAATTGCAACGCTGCGGCCATTCGATAGAAGCGCGTATCTATGCTGAGAATGCGGATAAGGACTTCCTGCCTTCGATTGGACGCTTGATACATCTGGAGTTTCCGGACCACGAAGCCTTTATCAACGCGGACGTTCGTGTGGACGGTGGCGTGCGCGCGGGCGATACGATCTCGCCCTATTACGACCCGATGATCGCCAAGCTGATTGTTCGCGGTGCAGATCGAGACCAGGCACGTGCACGGATGTTGCGCGCGCTTGCGGCCACACAAATAGTGGGCGTGCATACGAACGTTGCGTTCTTGAGGCGCTTGATGGCTGACGAGGCCTTTGCCGAGGCTGACCTAGACACAGGCCTCATTGAACGACGACGAGCGACGTTGTTACCGGCACCGATTCCTGCGACCCGAGAAGCATTGCTGCTGGCTTGCGCAGCGGTACTTGAACAAGAAAAGGCGGCAAGTGCGCTGACCATAGATCCGTGGGCCGAACGTTGTGGCTGGCGTGTGGATGGAAGTTATCGGCGTATGTTGAGTTTTCAAGACAGCGAGAGCGTACAAGAGGTGTTGATCGATATGGTTGATGGCGTGACGTCGTTTACCGTGGACGCGGAGCGCGCAGCCGTTGAGATATCATCGCAGACAAACGGAGTAGCGAGCGTGCTTCACGTGGCGCTCTTGATGCGCAGCAGCCGTGTATCAGGAACTGTCGTTCGCCAAGGGGGTCGTTTTGATGTCTTTGTATCAGGCAAGTGTGAGACGCTTACCTTGAAAGATCCGCTTGCTAGTACGGGTCAGGCGGAGGCTGATCACGCGGGTAGCTTGACTGCACCCATGCCCGGAAAAATCATCGCAATTGAGGTGAAGGCGGGTGAGAAAGTGAAACGCGGCCAAGCGCTGCTCGTGATGGAGGCCATGAAAATGGAGCACACCATCAACGCGGGCCTTGATGGTGTTGTCGAAAATATTTTTTTTGGTGTGGGTGAGCAGGTTGCTGAAGGTGCAGTATTAATTAGCCTGACGCAGTAAGGAATTTTTATGTCACAATTAGGCGTCTTTAACGAGGAGTTTTCTCATGTCACTTAAATCCTGGATCAAAGTTTTAAGCACGGCTGCTGTTATGGCTGCCGTTGCGGCGCCTGTGCAGGCGCAACAGTTCTTCCGTATCGGTACGGGTGGAACTGGCGGTACCTATTACCCAGTTGGCGGCATGATCGGCAACTTGGTGACGCAACCCGGAAAGCTCGTTGCTTCGGCGGTCGCGACAAATGGTTCGGTTGCAAACGTAAACGGCATCGTGGGCGGCTCCCTTGAGTCTGGTTTTAGTCAATCGGACGTGGCTTTCTGGGCGTTTAGCGGCACAGGGACTTTCGAAGGGAAGCCTAAGGCAGCAGACTTGCGTTTGATCGCAACGCTTTATCCTGAAAGCATTCACCTCGTTGTTAAAAAGGGCTCGGGCATTAAGTCTGTTGCCGATCTGCGTGGCAAGCGCGTTTCGATGGATGAGCCTGGCTCCGGTACGTTGGTAGATGTCCGTTTGATTATGGGCGCCTACGGTATGACCGACAAGGACGTGAAGGCGGAATACCTCAAGCACAGCCAAGCCGGTGAAAAAATGAAAGACGGCGGCTTGGATGCTTTCTTTGTCGTGGGTGGCGCACCAATAGCCGCAATTGCGGAGTTGGCCACAGGTGCGGGTGGTATTGAGCTGGTGCCGATTATCGGACCCGAGATCGACAAGCTACGTGGTCAGCAGCGCTTCTTTACGCCAGACACTATCGCGGCCGGAACTTACCAGGGAATCGGCGAGGTCAAAACGATCTCGGTGAACGCTCAGTGGGTGACGTCAGCAAAGCAACCAGAGGCCGTTGTTTATCAAATCGTGAAGGCTGTTTATTCTGATGCGGCACAGAAAACGCTTGCTGCTGGCCATGCAAAGGGTAAATTCATTACGCCAGCAAACGCAGTTGTTGGCGCAGGAATCCCTTTCCACCCAGGCGCTGAAAAGTTTTACAAAGAAGTTGGTTTGTTGAAGTAATTTAATGCAGCGCGGGAATTTTCACGTGCTGAAGCGACGAAGTAGTTAGTGCATGAGGGCGGTGAACGCGCGAGCGCTGCACCGCCCTTTATTTTTAGAGAGTATGTATGCAAATCGATGAAGCGAAGGCGCAGGCCTTAACCGAAAAATTTGACCCCGAGATTCGTTTTCGGCCACTTACGCCTGTCGCGACATGGATAGTGTCTGTGTTGCTTGTCTCTTTGTCGGTCTTTCACTATTACACGGCAGGGTTTGGGTTGTTGCGAGAGTCGACCCATCGCGGCGTGCACTTGGCGTTTGTGCTGAGTCTAATTTTTTTGGTGTTTGGTTTTAATAAGAAGGCCTACAACCGAACGCCTAAGTCGACGTGGTTCGCGCCGGGCGGAGTACCTTTGTTTGATTGGGTCATTGCCCTTGCCCTGGCGCTCACGGTTTTATACATCCCATATATTTTTGAAGAACTAGCTTTCAAGGTTGGTAACCCTTCAACGCTTGATGTGGCGATGGGCACGATCTTGATGGTGGGCTTGCTCGAAGGTACACGCCGAGCGATGGGGTGGCCACTGCCTATTATTGCGATCGTGTTTATGGCATATGCCATGTTCGGGCAAAGCTTTCCGGGTTTGCTCAAGCATGCTGGCAACACCTGGCCCCAAATCGTTAATCACATGTACCTCACGAGCCAGGGCGTCTATGGTGTCGCGGTCGGTGTTGTCGCGACATATGTCTTTCACTTTGTGCTGTTTGGTGTTCTGGCAACGCGGATAGGGTTAGGACAGTTGTTTTTGGATGTGGCCTCGGCGGTAGCCGGTCGTTATGCAGGAGGTCCGGCGAAGGTTTCTGTATTTGGTTCCGCCATGTTTGGCATGTTGTCTGGGTCATCGATTGCGAATGCGGTGACAGTGGGATCGCTAACAATCCCAGCAATGATTCGCGTTGGATACCCAAGGCATTTTGCTGCGGCGGTTGAGGCCGCCTCGAGTACGGGCGGCCAGATCACGCCTCCGATCATGGGCGCTGCAGCATTCCTCATGATTGAGTTTTTGAATATCCCTTACCGCGATATTGCACTCGCCGCTACATTCCCGGCCTTTCTGTATTTTTTCGGTATGTTCATGCAGGTGCATTTCGAGGCAAAGCGCCAAAATTTGCGCGGCTTGACTGAAGAGGAAATGCCAAAGCTAAAAGAGTCGTTTCGTAAGCGGTGGCCTACGCTGATCCCTCTGTTTGTTTTGATTGGCGTGCTAGTTAGTGGCCGTACTCCTTATCTAGCAGCATTCGCTGGCATCACGGCGTGTATTGTGGTGGGCATGCTGAATCCCGCTCAGCGCTTACGCTGGCGCGACCTCTATGACGCCTTCGAGATTGGTGCTAAGTATGCACTGGCAGTGGGTGCCGCAGCAGGTACGGTTGGCATCGTGATTGGTGTGGTCACGCTAACCGGCGTGGGCTTTAAGGTTTCGTTTATTGTGATTGCCGCGTCCCAGGCCATCGCAGGTGCTGCGATGATGGTCTTGCCAGACTTTATGGCGAACATGCAAACGCTCACACTCATCGCAGCATTGACAATGACGGGGATTGTCTGCATTTTGATGGGGTGTGGAATCCCAACTACTGCCAATTACATCATCATGGTCGCGGTCGCTGCGCCCACGCTTGTGCAGTTAGGTGTGCAACCCCTAGCCGCCCACATGTTTGTTTTCTATTTCGGCATTCTTGCCGACCTCACGCCGCCTGTAGCACTTGCGGCGTATGCCGCGGCAGGGATGGCTGGAAGCGATCCATTCCAGACCGGCAATACGGCATTCAGGCTAGGCATTAGTAAACTACTTGTGCCTTTTGTCTTCGTATTTTCTCCGTCATTGTTGCTGGTGTTAAAGGGCTTTACGTGGGCTGATTTTGCTATCACGCTGGTGGGGTGCATGATCGGTCTTGTGTTGTTATCGTCGGCGTTTTCGGCATACTTTTTGACGAATATGCAACGGTGGGAGCGCTGGTTATTTGGAATCGCATCGTTGCTGTTTATTGCCCCGGGTTGGCAGACGGCAGTGGCTGGCTTACTGGTGGCCGCGCCTGCGACTGCGACGCAATTTGTCCGTTGGCGACGGCCGCCCAAATAAATTTGCTGTGGCGATTGTTGTTTTTGTTTTTTAGGGGTAAAGTGGAATCACAACGTGGGGCGATGGTTGCCCCGGTTAAAACAGGAGCCCGTAGCTACTATGTTCGATATCCTGGTTTACCTGTTTGAGAACTACTACACCCCTGAGGCCTGTCCTTCAGCCGAGGTGTTGGCCAAGCGTCTCGCCGCGGCCGGGTTTGAGCACAACGACATTGACGATGCGCTCGGCTGGCTCGTCGGCTTAGCGGAAACAACCGAGCAATGCGTAGAGCTTGCGCACACGCCGGGTAACGGCACTCGTGTGTATGCCGAGACTGAGCAACAGCATCTTGGTGCCACAGCAATTGGTTTTATTACCTTTCTTGAGGCGACGGAGGCCTTGTCTCCCGCGCTACGTGAAATCGTGATTGACCGCGCCATGGCGACCACAGACGGTCCGGTGTCTTTGCAAAAAATCAAAATCATCGCTTTGATGGTGCTCTGGAGTCAGGAGGCCGAAGTCGACCACTTGATTCTTGAAGAGCTCCTGCGTGACGATGGTGACCGCTTGTTGCACTGATAGGTCCGTTGTCTTCGGTGTCCTCGTCTTATTGTGGGCGGTTTGCCCCTAGCCCGAGCGGGCCCCTGCATGCGGGGTCGGCTGTCGCCGCTGTGGCAAGCTTTGTCGATGCCCGCGCAAAGGGCGGAAAATGGCTATTGCGCATTGAGGATCTAGACACGCCTCGTAATGCGCCTGGAGCCGTCGAGACAATTTTAGGTCAGCTACAGGCGCTGGGAATGACTTGGGATGACGACATTGTCTTCCAATCTCGTCGAATACATGCCTATCAGTCTGCTTTTGACATGCTTCTTTCGCTAAATCGCGTTTATCCTTGTGGGTGCACGCGTCGGGAAATTGCAGACTCTGCGGGCCAAGAGGCATCAATGCGTCCGGATGGAGAGCGCCCCTACCCTGGAACTTGTCGTTTGGGGCTACCAGCAGGCCGTCAGGCGCTTTCTTGGCGAGTGCGGGTACCGGAGGGGCTCTATCGTTTTGAAGACCGCTGGCAAGGCTGGCAAGAGCAAGAGGTCGCGCACGCGGTCGGTGACTTTGTCGTCAAGCGAGCAGACGGCATCTGGGCGTATCAGCTCGCCGTGGTGGTTGACGACGCGGCACAACAGATTACGGATATAGTGCGAGGTGAAGACTTACTTACGAGTACAGCGAGACAAAACATGCTTCGGGAGCTTTTTGGCTATCCACAACCGAACGTTTTGCATGTGCCTCTGGTGATGGATCAACAAGGCCAGAAGCTCTCAAAACAAAATGGTGCGATGGCGCTTGATTTGAGCCGTCCGCTTGAAGTCTTGCAGCAGGCATGGGTAGACTTGGGGTTTGAAAGAGTGGCTGCCACTAATATAGAGACATTTTGGTCTACCGCCATGTCTGTTTGGGCGCAAGAGCCGAGTCGTGCTAACTTGCACGGCACTCACTAGCGCCCGTATGATCCGCGCTAGCTTGAATTAACGCATTGATCCGACCGCCAGCTTTGGGTGAGCGGGTCAGAATGGATAAGAATGACTAAGACACTAATAATTGCTGAGAAACCCTCGGTCGCCCTTGATATTTCCAGGGCGCTAGGCGGTTTCACGCGCGAGGGCGACTACTTCGAGAACGATAAGTACGTGCTGTCGTCGAGCGTTGGGCACCTGTTGAGCTTGGTGGCGCCGAATGATCCGGTCAAGGGGAAATGGAGCTTTACGCACCTGCCAGTGATTCCTCCCCAGTTTGAGCTTGGACCCAGCGACAAGAAATCTGCCGAGCGCCTCAAGATGTTGGTGCGACTGATTAAGCGCAAGGACGTTTCAGCACTGATCAATGCATGTGACGCCGGTCGTGAGGGTGAGCTGATTTTTCGCTACATCGAGCAGTATGCGTCGCAAAAAAAACCGGTACAGCGCTTATGGCTGCAGTCCATGACGCAAGACGCGATTCGTGAGGCGTTTACGCACTTACGATCAGACGAAACGATGAAACCGCTGGAGGCTGCAGCGCGGTCGCGCGCCGAGGCAGATTGGCTGGTCGGCATTAATGGCACGCGCGCCATGACCGCGTTTAATAGCAAGGATGGCGGCTTCTTTAAGACGCCGGTTGGGCGTGTCCAGACCCCAACGTTGGCCATTGTGTTTGAGCGGGAAGAAAAAATTCGGCGCTTTGAGCCGCGCAACTATTGGGAAGTGCGCGCGACCTTTGTCGCCGCTGGCGGCTTGTATGAAGGCCGGTGGTTTGATCCAAACTTCAAAAAGAATCCAGAGGATCCCGCGCAGCACGAATCGCGCTTGTGGGCCGAGGCGGCGGCAAAGAGCGTTGTCGCAGCATGCCGTGATCAACCGGGCATTGTTAATGAAGTCGCAAAGCCTAAAACGGAAGCTGCTCCCGCGTTGTTTGACTTGACCTCCTTGCAACGTGAAGCCAACGGACGTTTTGGCTTTTCGGCCAAAACCACGTTGTCACTGGCGCAAAGCCTTTACGAACGCCACAAGGCGTTGACGTATCCACGGACAGACTCTAAACATCTGCCTGAGGATTACATCAATACGGTGAAAGGAACGATGGATGCGCTGGCTGAGGGTAGCGGCGTAAGCAGGGCCTTAGCGCCCCATGCCGCCACCATTACGAAGAACGGTTGGGTCAAGCCGAACAAGCGCATCTTCGATAACAAGAAAGTGTCTGATCACTTTGCGATCATTCCGACCTTGCAGATCCCGAAAGAGCTAAGCGAAGCAGAAGCAAAGCTCTATGACTTAGTCGTTAAGCGCTTTCTGGCAATCTTTTTCCCAGCGGCCGAATTCCGTCTAACCACGCGCACAACCATCGTGCAGTCACATCAGTTCAAGTCCGAGGGCAAGGTCCTGGTGTCCCCCGGTTGGTTGGCTGTGTGGGGCCGCGAGGTACAGGGCGAAGACGCCACTCTGGTTGCGGTAGCCGAAGGCGAGAAAGTTCGCACGGAAGAGGTCGAGACCGTGGCGTTAGTGACTAAGCCGCCGGCACGCTACAACGAAGGTACCTTGCTGTCCGCAATGGAAGGCGCGGGCAAGCTCGTAGACGATGATGAGTTCGCGCAAGCAATGTCGGAGCGTGGTCTGGGTACGCCAGCTACTCGCGCGTCGATTATTGAAGGTTTGCTCAATGAGAACTACTTGCGGCGCGAGGGCCGCGACCTGGTGCCGACGGCTAAGGCACGTCAATTGATGACGCTGCTCAATGGTTTGGATGTTAAAGAATTGACCTCGCCCGAGCTCACCGGCGAATGGGAGCATAAGCTCAAGCAAATCGAACAGGGTGAGCTTGAGCGCCTGGCCTTCATGCAAGAAATTGCCCAGATGACTCAAATCATTGTGAAGCGCGCCAAGGAATATGACCGTGACACTGTGCCAGGTGATTATGTAAGTTTGCATACGCCCTGCCCGAAATGCGGAGCAGAGGTAAAAGAAAACTATCGCCGTTACGCATGCACAAAATGTGATTTTTCGATTGGCAAGCATCCAGGTGGACGTACCTTTGAGCCCTCTGAGGTTGAGACACTCATCACTGATAAGCATATTGGTCCGCTGCAGGGCTTCATCAGCAAAATGGGTCGTCCTTTTGCTGCCATTTTGAAGCTCGATCCCGACTCAAAGCTCGAGTTTGATTTTGGCCAGCGTGATGAAGAATCGAATGAGCCGGTAGACTTTTCTGGCCGCACAGCACTTGGGCCGTGCCCGAAGTGCACAGCACCGGTTTACGAGCATGGTATGAGTTACATCTGCGAGAAATCGGTTGGGCCGGAGCGCAGTTGCGATTTCCGTTCTGGCAAAGTGATTCTGCAACAAGAAGTAGGCCCCGATCAAATGGTGAAGTTACTGGCGACCGGGAAAACGGATCTGTTAGAAGGCTTTATCTCGAGCCGTACGAACCGCAAGTTCAAGGCGTATCTCGCGCGTGGAGCAGACGGCAAGGTGAGCTTTGAGTTTGAAGCGCGCCCTGACAAGCCAGGCCGTAAAACCGCAACGAAAACCGCGACTAAGACGGCGGCTAAAACGCCAGCTAAGAAAACCACCAAAACGGTGACTAAGACTGCTACGAAGACTGCAACAAAAACAGCTGTGAAAAAAACGGTTGTGAAGAAAGCCGCTAAGAAGGCAGTTAAGAAGGTCGCAAAAAAAGCCGCCAAAACGACCGCGAAGGAATAAAGGTCGTTAATGAGTGTGCAGGCGATTGTTAAGCGGGTCACCATCCCGCAGTTGATGGCGTGCAAGCGTCAGCGCAAAATTGTTGCGTTGACTGCGCATAGTGCCCCGGTGGCACGTGCCATCGACCCGTATGTCGACTTTATTTTGATTGGCGACTCCACCGCAATGGTGGCGTACGGACTGCCAAACACCCTGTCGATTTCTCTAGAGACGATTGCGCAGCACACGGGTGCCGTCGCCCGTTCAACGCAACGTGCATGTATCGTCGCGGACCTCCCCTTCGGTAGCTATCAGGAGTCTCTTGCGCAAGCCTTTCGTAGTGCAGGCTATTTGTTGAGCCAAGGGGCAGATGCTGTCAAGCTTGAGGGTGGGGTGATTATGGCTGAAACGATTCAATATTTATCCGCCCGGGGGATTCCTGTGTTGGCGCACATTGGATTGATGCCGCAGTATGTCAATACGATGGGTGGTTATTTATCGCAAGGTAAATCTCCGAAAGACGCAGCGCGTATTCTTGCGGATGCACAGGCGGTTCAACAAGCTGGTGCCTTTGGTGTCGTGCTTGAGGGTGTGCAGGAAGCGTTAGCTGCAGAGATCACTGCGCAAGTTTCCATTCCGACGATTGGCATCGGCGCTTCGCCCGCGTGCGATGGCCAAATTTTGGTAACAGAAGATATTCTGGGCTTAAGTGGCGAGCGCGTGCCGAAATTTGTCAAACGGTATGCCGATCTCGATACAATGATGCGTAAGGCGGTTGAGCAATATGCCGAAGATGTGCGCAGCGGAGCTTTCCCTGAGCCTCAACATTGTTTTGGTGTGAAAAACACCTGATCTTAAGAAGCGTCACCCATGACAACAGCAGAGAAACCTTGGCATATTGTTCGACTTTCCAAGGTGCACGGCAACGGTGTATTTGCAGCGCGCAACATCCCAGAAGGCACGCGCATCATTGAGTATGGTGGCAAAACCATCAGCAGCAAGGAAGCCGATCGTAGGCATCCAACCAACCCAGATGATCCATTTCATACGTTTTTCTTTTCTTTAAGCTCAGGCAAAATCATCGATGGCGACGATGATGGCAATGACGCGCGGTGGATTAATCACGCTTGTGAGCCAAATTGTGAAAGCAGCGAGGGTAAGGGCGGCAAGCGGGTGCATATCGTTGCCAAGCGAGACATTAAGCGTGGTGAAGAGCTGAACTACGATTATGGCCTGATCATTGACGATGAGAAGCTCACCAAAAAGCTGAAGCTGCAGTACGAATGCCGCTGTGGCGCAGCAAGTTGCCGTGGAACGATGTTAGGTATTCCAGAAAAAAAGACCAGGAAGGCCAAGAAAAAAGCTTAAACGAGTTGCCACCATGCCAAGCCCAAGGCGCCAAGCGCTCCGAACGTGAGCATGGTGCGCAAGCGAAACATCCAGCCGGGAATCAGCTCTGGCACTTTGCGCATCAGCATCCCGTCTAGCACCCACTGCAGTGCCAAACCGGCCATCAGCATTCTCAATCCAACGTCGGGCAGCGCAAGGGTTGCGAACCAACCAATCAGCGCTGGAATGACGCTCCAGACAAAAAGTGTGTTGCGGGGAGCATTTGCTGGAGCGTGAATGGCTAACCCCCACCATAACGCACCGACAAAGCTTAAGATGATCGCGCCGTACATGATCAGTGCGGTTACTGCGAGCAGCGGATCTATCCCGGCCCCAGCGACCGTTGATAACGCCAAAGCCCAAAAGGGAGTGAGCCCAAGCAAGCCCGGCAATAGTGCTGCCCGGGGAATGCGTGTGGGTAGAAGGCTGTTTGCGGATGAGAGTAGATCAGACATAATCACAATATTACCAAGCGCAAAGAATCACAGAGCCATCAATCGTGAACGAAATCAGACAAATTGCGCTCGCTGCGCTACAAGAAAAGTCTTGGGACGCCAAAGCAGCGTGGATTGCACGAGCTGACGCTACCGTACCTATCGACCCTGAGGTCGACCTCAGGGTCGATAGCGGGCCAGCTACGTACATCCCCGGACGCCCTGCCCTGAACTTTGTTCCGCCGGCAGGATTATTGTCGCGCAGCGTGCATACGCTGGAGGGTCGCGCCGTGCTGATCCACGCCTTGGCCCATATCGAGTTCAACGCGATTAACCTCGCTTTGGATGTTGTGTGGCGATTTTCTGGCATGCCTGAAAAGTTCTACCGCGACTGGCTTGGTGTTGCACGTGAAGAGGCGCAGCATTATCAATTGTTGGCGGAGCATTTGGCCGGCTTAGGCTATTGCTACGGCGACTTCCCTGCTCATGATGGGCTGTGGGAAATGGCAGAACGGACTCAAGAAGACGTACTGGCACGTCTGGCGCTCGTGCCGCGCACGCTTGAGGCACGCGGACTCGATGCATCGCCCGCGGTCAGACACAAGCTCGCAAGTGGCGGTGACCGCCGGGGCGCTGAAATTGTAGACCTCATTTTGCGGGAAGAGATTGGGCACGTAGCCATTGGAAATTATTGGTATCGCTGGCTGTGCGCGCAGCGAAGTGTTGATCCCGTTGCGCATTATGCTGAGCTGGCTTTAACTTACCGTGCCCCAAAGTTTAAAGGGCCCTTTAATGTGCAGGCGCGGATAGCCGCAGGCTTTGAGCCTGAGGAAATTGAAGCGCTGCAAAAACAGTAACGAGACAGAGGTCAGCCATGTCCGAAGTGCAGAATATTCTTTTCATCATGGCCGATCAGTTTCGTGCTGATCATCTTGGCTGTGAAGGTCACCCTTATTTAAAAACGGCGAACCTTGATGCGTTGGCTAAGCGCGGCGTACGGTTT
>JBILJY010000069.1:0-12636 GCA_044376975.1 Burkholderiaceae bacterium
TTTTGTTCCATTTGTTCGCAACCAGATCCGCTACGCGCAGATAGAGTGGCACACCGTCTGTCACCAAAAACTGCAGATCCGACCCACCTGGGTTGGAAGTCCGGCACAAAACGATGACGCCACGATCTTCCCATTCCAGATACGGGTCCACCGAGTCTGCGCCGAGGTAGGGGCTCACCGTGACGGCATGGGCGTTGTAGCGGCCAAATACTTCTTTGGCATACTGCGTGGCTGTTGCGCCGATATCGCCGCGCTTGGCGTCAAGCACCAACGGTAAATGTGGATACGTTTCACGAATATAGGCGCAAAGGTCTTCGAGCTGACCTTCCGCTCGTGCCGCTGCGAAATACGCGATTTGAGGCTTAAAGCCGCAAACGAACGGTGCGGTGGCATCCACAATTTGTTTACAAAACTGAAAAATGGCATCGGGTTTGCCGATTAGTTCGGCAGGCATCTTTGTGACGTCTGGGTCTAGACCAGCCATCAGCAAAGAGTTTGAGGTGGTCCAAGCGGCGTTAAGCGTGTTGATAAATGACATAGATGAGGGAACTTGGTTTATAAATACCGACCGCCTGTACGATTCAGGCTTTTCATTTTACTTCGGGAAGATAGCACGCCATGCCAATGCTCAACGTCCAGATCCTGCAGGGTCACAGTCCTGCCAACAAGACCGAGCTCTTGAAAAAGTTAACACAGTCCGTTGTGGACAGTATCGCCGCCCCGTTGGCGTCCGTACGCGTGGTGTTGCAAGAAATTCCAGCTGAGCATGTCATCGTGGCCGGTGAGCTAGGCAAAGAAATGGTGATGATCACGGTCGGCTTAATTCGCGGGCGTACCGAGGAACAAAAAGCGGCGCTGATTGCTGCGATGGCGGATGCCACAGAGCGTGCCATTGGGGTCTCCAAACAAAACATCCGCGTTATCTTGTTTGACCGCCCCGCAACTGACTTTGGGGTCGCGGGTGGTATCACGGCTAAGGCCTCGGGTCGCTAATTCAACAAAAGTGAAGGGTAAAGAATGACAACCGTTTTGCAATACGAACAAGATGATTTGGGCGTGGTGACGCTCACGCTGAACCACCCAGAGACCCGCAATGCCCTGACGGGTACGGGTATTGTCGAGGCAATGCTCGACGCATGCCATCGGATCGAACACGACCCGAGCGTACGCGCAGTGATCATCACGGCCTCAGGTCCGGTTTTTTCCTCGGGCGGCAAGATCGACGAGATGCAGCGGCAGATTGGTTCGGGCTTCGGCAGCGAGGTGCTGCGCCAGGAGTACCGGCAGGGCATTCAGCGCTTGCCGTTAGCGATTCACCAGATTGAGGTCCCCACGATTGCGGCAGTCAATGGCCCGGCGATTGGCGCAGGGTGCGATCTGGCCTGCATGTGCGACCTAAGGATTGCCTCAGAGCAGGCGACGTTTGCCGAGAGCTTTGTGAAGGTCGGGATTGTGGCGGGTGATGGCGGCGCCTGGTTCTTGCCGCGCGTTATTGGCATGGCAAGGGCTGCCGAAATGTCTTTCACTGGAGAGGCAATTGACGCAAAGACGGCTCTCGACTGGGGGATGGTGTCGCGAGTGGTTCCCGCGGCAGATCTGCTGACGACGGCTCAGACGCTTGCGCGCAAGATGGCCGTGAACTCACCGCCCGCCGTACGCATGACCAAGCGGTTGTTACGTGAGGGGCAGACGGCCTCGCTAGCTAATTTGCTTGAGTTATCAGCGGCTTACCAAGCAATTGCCCATAAAACTCCCGAGCATGCCAAGATCGTGAACGATTTCATGACAGCTAAGGCCGCCCGACAGGCTGCCCGCAAGTAGGCTCACCCCTAAGTTTTCTCAAGCTGGGCTTGAAATCCGGCAAAGAGGCCTTATAATTAGCACTCGACTTCAATGAGTGCTAACAATATTGTTTGCTACTCAGCGAAGTGTTTCTCACAACCATTATTTTTGTAACAGGAGTTCTACATGGCCCTGCGTCCCCTGCACGATCGCGTGATCGTCAAACGCCTGGACAACGAGCGCAAAACTGCCTCGGGCATCGTTATCCCTGAAAGCGCCGCTGAAAAGCCCGATCAGGGTGAAGTGCTAGCCGTTGGTCCCGGTAAACAAACCGAAGACGGCAAAGTGTTGAAGATGGATGTCAAAGTCGGCGACAAAGTTCTGTTCGGCAAATATGCCGGCCAGACCGTTAAAGTCGATGGCGAAGAAGTCCTCGTCATTCGCGAGGAAGAAATCCTCGCTGTGGTCCAGTAATTCACAGAATACGGAAGGAAATCTAAATGGCTGCCAAGCAAGTCCTATTCGGCGATGACGCACGTGTGCGTATCGTCCGTGGCGTGAACATCCTCGCCAACGCAGTAAAAGCAACCCTGGGTCCTAAGGGTCGTAATGTCGTGCTCGAGCGTTCTTTCGGCTCCCCAACCGTCACCAAAGACGGCGTGTCGGTCGCTAAAGAAATCGAACTCAAAGACAAATTTGAAAACATCGGCGCGCAGCTGGTCAAGGAAGTGGCTTCCAAGACCTCTGACAACGCTGGTGACGGCACCACCACGGCAACCGTGCTGGCGCAGTCGATCGTTGTCGAAGGCCTGAAGTACGTGGCCGCCGGCATCAATCCGATGGACCTCAAACGCGGTATCGACAAAGCTGTTATTGCTGCGGTGGCAGAGCTCAAGAAGCTCTCTAAGCCTTGCACAACAACCAAGGAAATCGCACAAGTCGGTTCGATCTCGGCAAACAGCGACTTCTCGATCGGCCAGATCATTGCTGACGCAATGGACAAAGTCGGTAAGGAAGGCGTCATTACTGTTGAAGACGGTAAGTCGCTTGAGAATGAACTCGACGTTGTTGAAGGTATGCAGTTTGACCGCGGTTATCTGTCGCCTTACTTCATCAACAACCCTGACAAGCAAGTGTCAGCGCTGGATGATCCCTATGTTCTGATTTACGACAAGAAAGTCAGCAACATTCGTGATCTGCTGCCCGTACTTGAGCAAGTTGCCAAGTCGAGCCGCCCACTGCTGATCGTGGCTGAAGACGTCGAAGGCGAGGCTTTGGCTACGCTGGTCGTCAACAACATTCGCGGCATCCTCAAAACTACAGCTGTCAAAGCACCTGGTTTTGGTGACCGTCGTAAAGCAATGCTCGAAGACATCGCCATCCTTACCGGTGGTACCGTCATTTCCGAAGAAACCGGTATGTCGCTTGAAAAAGCTACCCTGGCAGAGCTCGGTCAAGCAAAGCGCATCGAAGTTGGCAAAGAAAACACCACAATCATCGACGGTCATGGCGATGCCAAGTCGATCGAGGCGCGGGTCAAACAGATCCGTGTTCAGATCGAAGAAGCAACCTCAGACTACGATCGTGAAAAACTGCAAGAGCGCGTGGCCAAGTTGGCTGGTGGCGTGGCAGTGATTCGCGTTGGTGCTTCGACCGAAGTCGAAATGAAAGAAAAGAAGGCACGTGTCGAAGACGCCTTGCACGCAACCCGTGCAGCGGTGGAAGAAGGCATTGTTCCTGGCGGCGGCGTTGCGTTAATCCGCACACGCGCCGTGGTTTCGAAGGTCAAGGGCGACAACGCTGACCAAGACGCTGGCATCAAGCTTGTCTTGCGTGCCATCGAGGAGCCACTGCGCACCATCGTTGCAAACGCTGGCGATGAGCCAAGTGTTGTGGTCAATAACGTGGCGAACGGCACAGGTAACTACGGCTTTAACGCCGCCACCGGCGAGTACGGTGACCTGGTCGAGCAAGGCGTTCTGGACCCAACCAAAGTGACGCGTACAGCCCTGCAGAACGCAGCCTCTGTTGCTAGCCTGTTGCTGACAACCGAAGTCGCAGTTTGCGAACTCGCCGAAGACAAACCAGCCGGCGGCGGCGGTATGCCTGGTGGCGATATGGGCGGCATGGGTGGTATGGGCGGCATGGGCTTCTAAGCCCAGGTCTTTCAGACGCCGACCTCGATTTTTCGGGGTATGCACAAAACCCCCGGGTAGGTTACCGGGGGTTTTTTTATATAGGTCTTCTTTGCGTACAATCTGCGCCCATGACGGCAAGCTCGCTCGCGGGTATGCTTTGGCTCACACAGGTAATAAGGCAGTTGTAGATGATCCAAAATGTACAGGTACAAACGGTATGGTCCGAGGCCGAGCTATCGGCTTTAGCGGTCAAGGCTTTCCAAGGCCTTGGTTTAACCCAGGCCGACGCCAAAGATGTTGTGCAAGTACTTGTTATGGCCGATCTCTTCGGCCTAAGTACGCACGGACTGTCTCGGGTAGAGTCCTATGGCGAGCGCTTGCTAGTCGAGGGTATCAGTGCACGCCCTAACATTACGGTGCAATCGCCAGCACCCGCCTTACGACTAGTCGATGGTGACAATGGTGTCGGACCACTTGTCGGTATGCATGCGCTAAGGGCAGCGATGCAAGCGGCTAGAGAGTGCGGCATTGGTATGGCATTTGCTCGCGGCAGTAATCATTTTGGACCGATTTCACCGTATTCTTTACTTGCTGCGCAACAAGGCTTTGCGAGCATTATTGGAAGTAATGCGACAACGACGATTGCACCTTGGGGCGGCAGTGATGCCCGTTTGGGTAATAGTCCCCTCGGGTTCGGTGTACCCAATCCAGGCGGGGACCCCTTTCTCCTTGATATGGCAATGAGCGTCGTGGCGCGCGCCAAGATTCGTAACGCGTTCAAGCGGGGGGAGGCTATCCCTGACACCTGGGCAACGGATGATAAAGGCCGAGCAACAACAGATCCGAAGGCTGCACTCGACGGTTTCTTGCAGCCGATTGGTGGCCACAAGGGGTATGGCCTAGCTCTACTAGTTGACTTGTTTGCGGGCCTGCTTTCGAACGCTGCCTATTTAACCCACGTGAAATCTTGGGTAGATGCTCCGGATGAGCCACAAAATCTAGGCCACTTTTTTATTTTGATTAATACGCAGATGCTTGGGTCGACGCAATGGCTCGCTGAACGCATGACTGATTTTGCTTCGATCTTGCATGACAGCCCGGCTGCGGTCGAGGGGCGCCCAGTCATTGTTCCTGGCGAAATCGAATTGCAGAAAATGAAGCAGCAACGCGCCCAGGGCATTACGCTTGATACCACGACTGTTATTTTGCTGCATCAGCACGCAGCACGAGCAAAATGATTGCACCTACTTTAATCGAGCCTTTTTTATATAGACAGGTAGCCCAAGATGACTGAGCATGAGTGGACGTGGTTATGGATCCCCGCTTCAATTTTTGCAGCGGCTGCTCAGGCAGGACGTAATGCCATTCAGCGCAGCCTGACTGAGCAACTCGGAACGCTTGGCGCAACACAGGTCCGATTTTTGTATGGATTCCCGTTCGCGTTTTTGTTCACACTGCTTGCCATCTTTGTGACGGGGTCTGTATTGCCCTCGATGAACTTGAACTTCGCCTTATTCGTTCTGGCCGGGGCGCTGTCGCAAATCGCGGCGACCGCTTTGATGTTAGCTGCTATGCGGCAACGCGCCTTTGTTGTGGTGACAGCTTGGACAAAGACGGAGCCTGTTCAGGTTGCGCTATTTGGTCTCATTGTGTTGGGCGATCAAATCTCTTTATTGACGATGGGGGCGATTATTGTCGCGACGGTGGGCGTAACCATTATGGCGTCTAAGCCAGCGACTGGCGGTGAGACAGGAACTTCCTGGCAGCCTGTCGTATTGGGGTTGTTGGCAGCCGCTTGTTTTGCGATTGCTGCTGTTTCATTTCGAGGCGGCATCTTGGCTTTAGGTGAGGCGCATTTTTTCGTACGCGCTTCTTGGACGCTTACTTGCGGGCTTGGTTTGCAGACAATATTGCTGGCAGCCTGGATGATGACCTTTCATTACGAAGCTTGGGTGCGCTGCTTGAAGGCTTGGCGTATTTCAATCTGGGGTGGCTTGCTCGGTGCCTCGGCATCACAAGGTTGGTTTCTCGGTTTCGCGCTGACTGCAGCGGCGAATGTGCGCACGCTTGGGCTCGTTGAAGTGTTGTTCGCGCAGTTGCTTTCTTGGCGGGTGTTCTTGAGTAAGAGCACACGACGGGAGACACTCGGCATTGTGTTAATTGTTGCCGGTGTCGCCTGCCTGTTACTGACGATGCCTTGATCTGGGCATCGTACAAACTAGCACCAAACCGCCAAAAGAAGCACTACTGTAAAAGCGGCAAACGCTTTGCTGCGGTATCGGCAGCGGGCGTGCCCTTATAGTCTTTGATGATGCGCTGTAGCGTTACCTTTGCGCCTGGACGATTGTTGAGCTCAATCTGGCAAGCGGCCACCATTAACAAGGCGTCGGGTGCGCGTTGTTGGGTAGGATGCTTCTGAACCATTGCTTGCAGTGTCGCCATCGCACCTTTGAAGTCCTTTAGTGCGTAACGGCTGCTACCCAGATAAAACTGTGCAGTCGGTGCGAGGGCGCTGTCAGGATATAGCGTCATAAATGCGGTTAGATTTTGAATTGTTTCTTTGTATTGGCCTTTGCGAAATGTTTCCATCGACTGATCAAAGGCTGATTGCTCTCTGGGGTCTTGTGAGCGTGCGTCTGGAGCACGTCCCCCACCCGCTGCATTGGCAGCACTACCTGTGCCGCCTGGGCGTGTGAGTTGCTCCATCTCGCCACGTAAGCGCGCTACCTCTTGCTCTAGCCCTTCAATTTGGTCGGCTAGCTGGATGCGTGCACGTTGATTGGCCTCGGTGAGCACTTTAATCTGTTGGCGTAAATCCACGATTGCCCTGCGCGCATCGTCATCGGCAAAGGCGAAAGCCGTTTGTGTCAGCAAAACGCTGCCAGTGAGTGTGACACCAACCATAACTTGGCGGACAAGTGATGATTTAAAAATCATGGGTAATTCCTTTCGAAAGTAACAGGGCGGCTGATAAGCCGCCCCGCACAGGTCTAACTTAAGCGCTACGAATTAGCGCTTGTAGTTGAAATCTGCACGACGGTTTTCAGCGTAGTCTGCATCGCTATCACCCAGTGCTTTTGGCTTTTCTTTACCGAAGCTAATGGTTTCAACTTGGGTATCAGAGACACCAATCAAGGTCAGCATGCGGCGAACGGCTTCTGCACGACGTTGGCCGAGCGCCAGGTTGTATTCCGAGCCGCCGCGCGCATCTGTATTGCCTTCAATGACAACGCGTTGCTGTGGCTTACTGGCCAAGTACTTGCCGTGGGTTTCAACGAGGCTACGGTACTGTTCGCTGACCGTGTAGCCATTGAAGTCAAAGTAAACAGAGCGCTGCTTAGCCAAAATACTTTGCGGGTTGAACGGGTCAAGAATGCCCGAGCCATCCGCGCCGGCGCCAGCGCCGGCCTGATCGTCCAGTGACACTGAACTACAAGCAGCGAGGCTAGCGGCAACTGCCGCAATGGTTAATGCTTTGGCGATACGAGCTTTCATTATGTTTCCTTTGCTAGGAGATTCAACTATTTGGAAAACGGGCCCCAGGTGGGTTCGCGGATTTCACCATTCAGGATCGATAACGTTTGGCGCACACGCCCATCACTGGACACACCTGCCAACACACTTCGACCACCTTGCACGGCGGCGTACAACACTTGCATGCCATTGGGCGCGAAACTAGGCGACTGATCATCTCGTCCGGCTGTTAGGAAGGACTCGGTGTTGTTCGTCAGGTTCAACGAAACGATACGGTATGCCCCGTCTCGGCGCGTTACGGTGAGCAACGTTTTGCCATCTGGAGAAATTCTAGGTGAGATATTGTAACCGCCGTTGAACGTTATGCGGCGTGCCTCCCCACCATCGAGTCCAACTTGGTAGATCTGCGGGCTGCCGCTGCGGTCGCTTGTAAAGTAGATAGAGCGCCCATCGGGGCTGTATACAGGCTCCGTATCGATAAGTGGTGAGCGTGTGATCCGTCGCAAGTTCGAGCCATCGGCGGCGCTCACGGTGTAAATCTGTGACAAACCATCACGCGTTAGCACCACCGCTAGTTGGCTGCCGTCTGGAGACCAAGCAGGGGCAGAGTTGTTGCCTTTGTAGTTTGCTACTGGGAAGCGCTTGCTGGTCGCTAACTGGTGCACGTAGACAACAGGCTTGCCGGACTCGAAGCTGACATAGGCTAGACGTGAGCCGTCTGGAGACCAGGCAGGGGAAATAACCGGTTCACGCGAACGCAGCGCGACTTGGGGGTTTTGACCATCCGCATCAGCAATTTGCAACTCATAGGTACTACCTTGCTTTAGCACGTAGGCAATCCGTGTCGCAAAAACGCCTCGGATTCCAGTGATCTTTTCGTAGATGCGATCGGCGACTTGGTGCGCAACACGTCTAAGTTCTTTCTCGGTTCCCGAAAAAGCGACTCCATCAAGAGGACCGCGTTTAACCGTATCCCC
Source organism: Burkholderiaceae bacterium (assembly GCA_044376975.1). Lineage (GTDB taxonomy): Bacteria > Pseudomonadota > Gammaproteobacteria > Burkholderiales > Burkholderiaceae_B > Zwartia. Next base: position 8,372 of record JBILJY010000069.1, read on the forward strand.
CAAGCGGTATCTGACTTCAAAGCGCCCGTCTGGAGTGCGTACGACCGTGCCATAGGCAATGAAATCCGCGCCACGGGTGCGCCACTCATCGAAGGCAATTGGCGTGTCTACGGTCAGATTGGACCCAGAGGTCGCAATCAAGCGAAACTGTCCCGAGCGGGTCAGGTCGGCACGAATAATTTCAGCAATTTGTGCGCCAGCTGGGTCGCCACTGAAATCAGCGATTGCCACAGGGTACTGCTGTGCCCCGGTGCCTGAGATGTCTACACGGAGTTGTGCGTGAGCTGGAAGGGCTGCCGCGAGGCCTAAGAGCACGAGGCAAAGGGCTAGCCACACCCGTGTGCTCTGTAAAAGAGCGCGGATAGATTCTCTGTTGCCATACATGCGGGTAAGCGTCATTTTTTTGCGAGCTCCTGTCAATCGTACATATTGTAATTGACGTCTATGTAACCTGGATAGCTACCAGAGGGTGGTCTGGGGAAGGGGGTGCAGCGTCGAATACCTGTTTCCACTGCCCGGTCGAAATTCGGGTTACCCGAGCCCCGCGTGAGCTTGACGTCGGCAATCGTGCCATCTGGGCGCAGTTGAACGCGATACACCGCTGCAGGATTTGTTGAGCCACTGCGTGGTGGCGTTGGAAACGCCACGCCTGGTTGCACGCAGGCGCGGACCTGGGCGCCATAGCTGTCATTACGGCCACCACCAGCTTGATTGCGGTCCGCGGTACCGCCTGGGATACCAGCGACTCCCATGGCGTCGTTACGGAACGCATCACGCAAGGCTTGCTCGCGTTTTGCCGCCGCTTCTTTGGCCTTTTGATCTGCCTGAGCCTTCTCTTTGGCCTTTTGATCCGCCTGAGCCTTCTCTTTGGCCTTTTGGTCGGCCTCAGCTTTTTCTTTAGCCTTTTTGTCAGCTTCTTCTTTTTTCTTCTTCTCTAGGGCGGCTTTAGCGGCAGCCTCTTCCTTAGCGCTTTTTTCTGCTTCGATACGCTCGGCTTTTTCGCGCTGTTGCTCTAAGCGCTCGCGTTCACGTTTGGCGGCAAGCTCGCGTTCCCGCTTAATTCGCTCTTCTTCTTTCCTAACCTCTTCACGCTCGAGCCGCTCTTGTTCTTCTCGCTTCTTGCGTTCGTCCTCCAATGCAATTTCTGGATCAACCTCGGTCTTAAGCGGGGGGGCTGACGTGGAAGGAGTGGGCGGAGGCGGTGGGGGTGGCGGCGGGGGCGCAGGAGCGGGCTCGGGTTCGGGCGCGGGCGCTGGTGTCGGCTCTGGCTTGGGCTCAGATTTAGCGGGTGGTTGGGGGGGAGGGTTCACTGGGCTATTGCCATCGGCCCATAACTGAATTTGCAGCGGGCCCTCCGCCTCAATCTTCCAGTTCAGGCCAACGACGAGCAGCAAAACAAGCACGAGGTGCGCAAGCAAAGCCCAACCAAACGCGCGTATATCCAGCGTTTGTTTGGGCGGCAACATGGGGCCGCTAACAGGCGAAGCTTTACGTGGCGTCATGGGCGGTGCAACAGGCTCGGGGCTTGTGTGCGCGAATCCTTTTCATCGTCTGTTGGCGGGTTTGCCTGTTGGCTTTGCGTTTGGTGCGGGCGTGTCACTTTTTTGGTCGACAAGCAAGCCGAGTTTAGTCACGCCATTTTTACGCAAATCGTCCATGACTTTCATGACGGATTCGTAGGGCACCTTGCCGTCGGCTGCAATCACAACAGGTTGATCGGGCTTGAGCTCAGACAAAATCGTCTGAGCGAGCGCGCTGCGCTCTACGGGTACATTGACGGCGCCCGGTTCACGTTTACGCCAAGAGAGTTTCCCGTCTTCGGTAATTTGGATTTCAATTGGAGTGACCGGCACGTTGGCGGCTTGTCCCACCGAGGGCAATTCAATCACCCCTGGTGTAATAAGAGGCGCCGTCACCATAAAAATCACGAGCAGTACCAACATCACATCGATGTATGGCACGACGTTGATTTCGTTTTTTAGACGTCGGCCTGGGCGCCCAGAGCTTGAGCGAACGGAGGACATTAGCGCACCTGTCGTTGCAAGATGTTCAAGAACTCATCGACAAAGGTCTCAAAGCGGATCGACAGGCGATCGATGTCGTGGGTATAGCGGTTGTAAGCAACGACGGCCGGAATCGCCGCGAAGAGACCGATAGCCGTGGCAATCAGGGCCTCGGCAATGCCCGGTGCCACGGAGGCGAGAGTCGCTTGTTGTACGTTTGCGAGGCCAACAAAGGCGTGCATGATGCCCCAGACTGTGCCGAGCAGCCCGATGTAGGGGCTAACGGAGCCAGCGGAGGCCAAGAAGTTTAGGTGCGACTCGAGTTCATCCATTTCGCGCTGGAATGCGGCACGCATCGCCCGTCGAGCACCATCAAGACTCGCGGAGCTTTCGGTGGTAGACCCTGCGCGACGGCCTTTGAGGAATTCAGTCATGCCAGAGTCAAAGATGCGCGCAAGCGCGCCTTGCTCTGCGCGGCGAGTGGAGATGGACTGGTGCAGTAAGGCTAAATCGCCACCGGACCAGAAGTCGTCTTCAAAGCGACGCGTTTGTATCAATGCCTTTTTGATGGTGGAGCGCTTGGCAAAAATAAATGTCCAAGAGACGATCGAGATGACAATGAGCAATAACATGATGAACTGAACGGGAATACTGGCGTTCAGTACCAGGGAGAGCATTGACATATCTGAAGGTGTTTGCATCACTTAGTCCCGAGTAATTACAGCAAATTTTGTGTGAATCGATTCCGGAATCGCAGTGACTCGCATGTTAACTGTTTCTACACAGCAAACTTGGATGTTCCCTTGCGTCAAGAGTTCCCCCTGTCTACGAATCGATTGCCTGAAGTGTAACGAAGCACGGCCTAGTCGTGTCACTTCGCTTTCAATTTGTAGCAAATCATCAAGCCTAGCCGGTAAAAGATACTTGATATCAAGCTTGGCGACCATAAACATTCGCTGCGCAGTCTGGGCTAGCTCAAATTGATTGACGCCTAAGGCGCGCAGCCATTCTGTGCGCCCGCGCTCCATAAACTTGAGATAGTTGGCGTAAAACACGACGCCACCCATATCGGTATCCTCGTAGTACACCCGCACACTGAAACTGTGTTGCATCAATAGGCCTCAAGCAACGCGAGTGTTTGTGCACAACAGTCTGACAATGGCACCCGTGCGGCCTCGGTTTGTTTGCGCCCCAGCAGCTCAATGATGCCGTCGTTGAGCCCACGCTCACCAACGGTGATGCGCACGGGCGGTCCAATCAGTTCCCATTCGGCAAACATAATGCCCGGGCGAAGGTCGCGATCGTCTAGGATGACATCCACCCCTTTGGCCTTCAGTTCGGCATAAAGGGCTTCAGCGGCGTCGCGCACCGTCTGACTCTTGCCCCAACCGACCGCGCAGATCGCAACCTCAAAAGGAGCGATTGCACGCGGCCACACAATACCTTTGGCGTCGTGGTTCTGTTCGATTGCAGCCCCCACAATGCGGGTAACACCAATCCCGTAACAGCCCATCTCCATTAAAGCGGGTTTGCCACCCTCGTCGAGGAAGGTGGCCTTCAATGCCTCCGAGTACTTTGTGCCCAGGTAAAAGACATGGCCCACTTCGATGCCACGTTGAATGGCTAGGGTGCCTTTGCCGTCTGGCGCTTGGTCGCCTTCGACCACGTTACGCAGGTCTGTAACGAGGTCTGGTTCGGGCAGATCGCGCGCCCAATTGACGCCCATGAGGTGGAAGTCTTCCTGATTGGCGCCGCAAATAAAGTTGTGCATATTCGCGACAGTTAAGTCGGCGATGACTTTGACAGGCTTGGCCATTTTTACTGGTCCAAGATAGCCAGGTTTGCAGCCGAAGTGCTCAATAATCTCCGCTTCGGTCGCAAAGCGAAAGCCTTTATTTAAGCCAGGCACTTTGCCTGTTTTGATTTCATTGAGCTCGTGATCACCGCGCAGCAGCAGGAGCCAGATTTGTGCAAAACCTTTTTCGGGATCGCTAGCCAGCACGATGGATTTGACGGTCTGGGTAAGAGGAACACCTAGGAGCGCTGCCACGGTCTCGCATTTTGCGGCTCCTGGTGTGGGCGTTAGGGTGAGAGGTGCCGAGGCGGCATGGCGCTGGGTCAGTAAGCACGGCGCTGGTGCCAGTTCGATATTGGCCGCGTAGCTCGAGGCGGGGTCGTACACGATCAAATCTTCACCAATATCAGCAATCACCTGAAACTCATGGCTTTGCGAGCCGCCGATCGAGCCGGTATCGGCCGAGA
>JBILJY010000070.1:0-12600 GCA_044376975.1 Burkholderiaceae bacterium
CAGAAGTGCGTCAGCAACTCGCTGGTCAAACGGGTGGTGGTGGCAATACTGCCGCTGCATCACTGGTTGGCAAGCGCGTAGCAGAGAAAGCAAAGGCTGCTGGTATTGAGCTCGTCGCTTTTGATCGTTCGGGTTTCCGTTACCACGGCCGTGTAAAAGCCCTGGCCGATGCCGCGCGTGAAGCCGGTCTGAAGTTTTAAGCGAGGAACAGTCAAATGGCTAAAGAACAACGCAAGAACGCTCCTGAAGAGCGTGATGATGGTCTTCGCGAAAAAATGATCGCGGTTAACCGCGTCAGCAAAGTCGTCAAGGGTGGTCGCACAATGAGCTTTGCTGCGCTAACCGTAGTTGGCGACGGCGATGGTCGTGTCGGTATGGGCAAAGGCAAAGCACGTGAAGTGCCAGTGTCGGTGCAGAAAGCAATGGAACAGGCGCGTCGCGAGATGTTCAAAGTTTCATTGAAGAACGGCACGCTCCACCACACCGTGGTTGGTAAGCATGGCGCCTCGACAGTACTGATTTCGCCTGCGGCAGAAGGCACTGGCGTGATCGCCGGCGGTCCGATGCGCGCAATTTTTGATGTGATGGGCGTGCGTAACGTCGTGGCGAAAAGCCTCGGCTCGAGCAACCCTTACAACATGGTTCGTGCAACGCTTAACGGCTTGCGCGCTTCCCTCACCCCGTCGGAAGTTGCTGCAAAACGCGGCAAAACCGTCGAAGAGATCCTGGGGTAAGTCATGGCTGATAAACAAGTCAAAGTCACCTTGGTCCGTTCGACCATTGGTACAAAGCAAGACCACCGCGACACTGTGCGCGGCTTGGGTTTGCGCCGTCTCAACAGCAGCAAAGTGCTCAAAGACACTCCCGAAGTTCGCGGAATGATCAACAAAGTTGATTATCTCGTGACCGTCTCGGAAGTCTGAAAGGAATCACGATGTCGATTACTCAACTCAATACGCTCAAGCCTGCCGTTGGCTCGACACACGCTAAGCGTCGTGTTGGTCGCGGAATTGGCTCCGGCCTAGGTAAAACCGCTGGTCGTGGCCACAAAGGTCAAAGCTCGCGCGCTGGTGGCTTTCATAAAGTCGGCTTCGAAGGTGGTCAGATGCCTTTGCAGCGCCGTTTGCCAAAGCGTGGCTTCTCTATTTTGGATGACCATCTGTACGCACAAGTGCGTTTGTCCGACCTACAAGCGTTGCCCGTCGAAGAAATCGACGTGCAAGTGCTGAAACAAGCTGGCGTAGTGGGCACGCAAGTGCGCTATGTCAAAGTGTTTAAGTCGGGCGAGCTGACACGCAAAGTTACCCTCAAGGGTATCGGTGCTACAGCTGGTGCGCGTGCTTCGATCGAAGCCGCTGGCGGCGCGATTGCTTAAGACGGATTAAAGAATGGCAACAGCACAACCCGCAGGAAAAGCAGGCCCACGTTACGGCGACTTAAAGCGTCGTCTCGTGTTCCTGGTGCTCGCCTTGGTGGTTTACCGCCTAGGTACGCACATTCCTGTTCCGGGCATCAACCCAGATGCGCTCGCTGATTTATTCCGCGAGAACCAAGGTGGAATTCTCGGTTTGTTCAACATGTTCTCGGGTGGTGCCTTGGCACGCTTCTCGATTTTCGCGTTGGGCATCATGCCGTACATCTCTGCATCGATCATCATGCAGTTAATGTCGGTCGTTGTGCCTACGCTTGAAGCCATCAAGAAAGACGGCGAAGCAGGCCGTCGCAAGATCACGCAGTACACCCGTTACGGCACGGTCGCGCTTGCGCTGGTGCAGGCGATCGGCATTTCTGTCGCGCTTGAGTCTCAGCCTGGGCTGGTGATTGACTCTGGTGTGATGTTCCGCCTCACAACCGTGGTGACCTTGGTTACCGGTACGATGTTTGTGATGTGGCTTGGTGAGCAAATCACCGAGCGAGGTTTGGGTAACGGTATTTCGATTCTAATCTTCGCAGGTATTGTTGCAGGGTTACCAAGTGCCCTAGCCGGCCTGTTAGATTTGGTACGTACGAATGCGATGTCGGGCTTTTCGGCGCTCTTTATCGTGGCGTTGTCGGTTCTCGTGACGGCATTTGTTGTACTGGTAGAGCGCGGTCAGCGCAAGATCACAGTGAACTATGCGAAGCGACAGGTTGGTAACAAGGTGTACGGTGGTCAAACGTCGCACTTACCATTGAAGCTGAACATGGCTGGTGTGATCCCACCAATTTTTGCCTCTTCGATCATTTTGTTCCCAGCGACGATCACGAGCTGGTTTTCGAACACCGAAGGGATGCGTTGGTTGGGCGATCTGGCTGCGGCGCTTGCGCCTCGCCAACCGCTCTACATCACTTTGTACGCAACAGCGATTATTTTCTTCTGCTTCTTCTATACGGCTCTCGTATTTAACAGCCGCGAAACAGCAGACAACCTTAAGAAGAGCGGTGCGTTTGTTCCAGGGATTCGTCCGGGTGACCAGACCGCTAGATTCATCGACAAGATTTTGATGCGATTGACCTTGGCTGGTGCCTTGTACATCACGTTGGTGTGCTTGTTGCCGGAGTTCTTGGTCATGCGTTGGAATGTACCGTTTTATTTTGGCGGCACCTCTTTGCTGATTATTGTTGTAGTTACGATGGACTTCATGGCTCAGGTTCAGGCCTATATGATGTCCCACCAGTACGATTCACTGCTCAAGAAGGCTAACTTCAAGGGCGCGAATATGCCAATGAGATAAGCGAGAGCAATGTCAAAGGACGACGTCATTCAGATGCAGGGTGAGATTCTTGAGAATCTTCCCAACGCAACTTTTCGTGTCAAGCTAGAAAACGGCCATGTAGTGTTGGGTCATATTTCCGGCAAGATGCGTATGCATTACATCCGGATTTTGCCGGGCGATAAAGTCACAGTGGAGCTCACACCCTATGACCTAACGCGCGCCAGAATCGTATTCCGCTCTAAATAAGCGGCCGGGTAACAGATAACAGGAGTCAACCATGAAAGTAATGGCATCGGTTAAGCGGATTTGCCGCAATTGCAAGATTATTAAACGTCACGGCGTCGTGCGAGTCATTTGCACCGACCCGCGTCACAAGCAGCGTCAAGGTTAATACAAGGAATCGTTATGGCCCGTATTGCTGGCATCAACATACCGCCACATCAGCACGCCGAAATCGGCCTGACTGCCATTTTTGGCATCGGTCGCACGCGTTCACGCAAAATCTGTGAAGCAGCTGGTGTTCCCCTGTCGAAGAAGGTCAAAGACCTGACCGACGCAGAACTCGAGCGTATCCGTGAGCACGTTGGCGTGTTTGCGGTGGAAGGTGATTTGCGCCGTGAAGTTCAGTTGTCGATCAAGCGTTTGATCGACCTCGGAACCTATCGCGGCATGCGCCATAAGCGCGGCCTGCCCGTACGTGGTCAACGCACTCGCACCAACGCCCGCACCCGCAAGGGACCGCGTCGCGCTGCTGCAAGCCTGAAGAAATAAAGAGGATTAGAAGATGGCAAAAGCTTCTACCGCCGGCGCAACCCGCGTTCGCAAAAAAGTTAAAAAGAATGTGTCGGACGGCATTGCGCACGTTCACGCATCGTTCAACAACACCATCATCACGATCACCGATCGGCAGGGTAACGCCTTGTCGTGGGCGACCTCCGGTGGTGCTGGTTTCAAGGGCTCACGTAAGTCGACTCCGTTCGCAGCGCAGGTTGCGGCTGAGACGGCCGGCAAAGTGGCTATCGAATACGGCATCAAGACACTTGAAGTTCGCATCAAGGGCCCAGGCCCAGGTCGCGAATCTTCAGTACGTGCGTTGAATGCGCTGGGCATCAAGATCTCGAGCATCGCCGACATCACGCCCGTGCCACACAACGGTTGCCGTCCACCCAAGCGTCGTCGTATCTAAGGGGAACCCACATGGCACGTTATACCGGTCCCAAATGCAAACTCTCGCGTCGCGAGGGAATTGACCTTTTCCTCAAGAGCGCACGTCGCTCGCTGGACTCCAAGTGCAAATTGGATTCCAAGCCAGGCCAACACGGTCGCACCTCAGGTGCCCGTACATCGGACTACGGTCTGCAGTTGCGCGAAAAGCAGAAGCTCAAGCGCATGTACGGCATTATGGAAAAACAGTTTCGTAAATATTTCGCAGAAGCCGAGCGTCGCAAAGGCAACACTGGCGAACAGTTGATCCAGTTGCTCGAGTCACGTCTGGACAACGTTGTCTATCGTATGGGCTTTGGCTCAACGCGCGCAGAAGCACGCCAGTTAGTGTCCCACCGTGCAATCGAGCTCAATGGCCACACTGCTGACATCCCTTCGATGTTGATCAAGTCGGGCGATGTTGTTGCAATTCGCGAGAAAGCAAAAGCCCAAGCGCGTATTCGTGAATCGATGGATCTCGCTTCAGGCAATGGTTTGCCTCAGTGGGTTGACGTTGATACCGCCAAGCTCGTTGGTACGTTCAAGCAAGTGCCTGATCGTGCAGACGTTGCTCGCGACATCAACGAATCGATGGTCGTCGAATTGTATTCACGTTAATAATTGTTTTAAAAAGTGCGCAACAACGATGTTGCGCACTTTTTTATGATGCTGTAGTTAAGCTTTCACCCATCAGCCTTATCGGTGTAACGAACCGAGGGTATTGAAAAGGAATTGCAGATATGTCACAAGGTTTTCTCAAGCCACGTTCGATTGAAGTTGAACCCGTAGGCACCAACCACGCCAAAATCATTATGGAGCCGTTTGAACGCGGCTACGGACATACATTGGGCAACGCATTGCGTCGCATTTTGTTGTCATCGATGACTGGTTACGCACCAACCGAAGTACAGATCACGGGCGTCGTACACGAGTACTCGACGATTACTGGTGTGCGTGAAGACATTGTTGATATTCTCTTGAACCTCAAAGGTGTGGTGTTTAAGCTCCACAGTCGTGACGAGGTGACCTTGACCTTGCGCAAGCAAGGCGCTGGTCTCGTCCTAGCTTCAGACATTGAATTACCCCACGACGTTGAAATCGTGAACCCACAACAAGTCATTGCAACGCTCACCGAGTCCGGTAAGCTTGAGATGCAAATCAAAGTGGAAAAGGGCCGTGGTTACGTTCCTGGCAACGTGCGTGCCTTGATCGATGATCGTGCACATACAATCGGCCGTATCGTGCTTGATGCATCGTTTAGTCCAGTGCGTCGCGTGAGCTACGCTGTTGAGAACGCTCGCGTTGAGCAGCGTACAGACCTCGACAAGCTTGTGATCGACGTTGAGACAAACGGCGTAATTAGCCCCGAAGAAGCCGTGCGTCAGTCGGCGCGTATTCTGATGGACCAGATTTCGGTATTCGCTGCACTCGAAGGCGCTGGTGATTCTTACGAAATGCCAAGCCGTGGTGCTCCACAAATCGATCCAGTGCTGTTGCGCCCAGTTGATGATCTCGAACTGACCGTGCGTTCGGCGAACTGCCTGAAAGCAGAAAATATTTACTACATCGGTGATTTGATTCAACGCACCGAAAACGAATTGCTCAAGACACCAAACCTTGGTCGCAAGTCGCTCAACGAAATCAAAGAAGTCCTGTCCGCTCGCGGTTTGACTTTAGGGATGAAGCTTGAGAACTGGCCACCAATGGGCCTTGAGCGTCCGTAAGCTTAGCAAGACCAAAATCGGCCCGCAGCACCTCAGGGTGCTGATAGAAGAGCTGAATAACCTCGAGCGGAAATGCTCTTAATAGATTCAATAAGGAAAGTATCATGCGTCACGGTAATGGATTACGTAAGCTCAACCGCACCAGCAGCCATCGTCTTGCGATGTTCCGTAACATGGCTGTCGCGTTGTTGACCCACGAAGCGATCAAGACAACCTTGCCTAAGGCAAAAGAATTGCGCCGCATCGTTGAGCCTCTTATCACCATGGGTAAGAGCCCGACATTGGCAAACAAGCGTTTGGCTTTTGCCCGCTTGCGTGACCGCGAGATCGTGCTCAAGCTTTTTGCTGACATCGGCCCACGTTATGCAGCGCGCAATGGCGGCTACACACGTATCCTCAAGATGGGTTTCCGTCAGGGCGACAATGCGCCAATGGCCTTTATGGAATTGGTTGACCGCCCAGTGGTCGAAGAGGCAGTTGAAGAAGCTGCTGAATAAATTTCGACAGCTTAAACAAACGAAGCCTCGGTTTATCCGAGGCTTTTTTGTCAGAGGACGCCCATGGATCAAACAGACATCGTGCTTGTGCTGAGTAATACACCGGATGAGGCTGTTGCAACGCGCATTGCCGACGCCTTGGTGTCCGAGGGGTTGGCCGCCTGCGTGAATGTCGGTGCTCCCGTAAAGTCTGTTTACCGTTGGCAGGGGGTTCTTGAGAAGGGCACAGAAATTCCGCTGACAATAAAAACAACGGTCGCTAAACAGGCTAAGCTAATAGAACGCCTGATTGCTTTGCACCCGTACGATGTCCCGGAAGCGATTGTGGTGCCGATCCTTGGCGGGTATGCCCCGTACTTGAACTGGGTGCGCGAGAATTAAATGGCTTTAACCAGACACACGCTACAAAAATTTGGCTTTGCATTCTTGTTGCTAGGCCTATTGGTGTTGTCGATTGCGCGCACTGCTGCGCAAGACTTTTTAGATCCAGAAAAAGCCTTCGTCTTGCAGGCGCAAATGGTCTCGTCTGACAAGATCAGCCTGCGCTTTAAGATCGCCTCCGGTTATTACATGTACCGCGAGCGATTTAGTTTTGAGTTGGACACGACACACGTCAAGCTTGGAGAGCCCAAGATGCCGACGGGTCGAGTCAAGTTTGATCAAACCTTTAACAAAGAGATGGAGCTCTATTTCACCGATGCGGTGATCGAGTTGCCTATTTCTGCATGGCCCAGCAATATCGCGCCCGAGAGCTTCAAGCTAACAGTTAATGGTCAGGGCTGCGCTGAGGCTGGGCTGTGCTATCCCCCCCAAGATTTTGTGTTGCAGCTCACACCGCAGCCAAGTGCTGCGGGCTACGTGCTTGCCGCGCAAGCTTCCGGCTCGCTGTTTGAGCGTATCAAGCAAGGGCAGCTCAGCGACTTACTGTTTGGCTCGGACGATGTAGGGTTGGCACAGCTGCTGTCCTCAACGGGCTTGCTTGAAATTACCTTGCTGTTTTTTGCGCTTGGCTTGCTGCTCGCACTCACGCCGTGCGTATTGCCCATGGTGCCCATCCTTTCCGTGTTGCTTGTGGGCGAAGAGAAGCACGTCTCTCGCTTGCGCGGATTTTCCCTCGCGATGGCGTATGTGGCCGGGATGTCGGTGGTTTACACCGCGTTAGGCGTGGCAGCTGGATTAAGTGGCGCAGGCCTAGCCGCTTGGTTGCAAACGCCTTGGGTATTAGGTTTGTTCGCCTTGCTGCTCGGTACGCTTGCTCTGGCAATGTTTGATGTCTACACCTTTCAGATGCCCGCAAGCCTGCAGACCAAACTGATGGCAAAGAACGCCCATATTTTGGGTGGTCGCGTGAGTGCTGCTGCGCTAATGGGTGCCTTATCGGCCTTGATCGTGGGCCCATGCGTTGCTGCACCTCTGGCGGGTGCCCTCTTGTATATCTCGCAAACTGGTGACGTAGTCCTTGGTGGTAGCGCTTTGTTTGCGATGGCTTGGGGCATGGGCGTTCCCTTGTTGTTGATGGGCTTGTCGGCCGGTAAGCTCATGCCTCGCGCAGGCCATTGGATGGACGGCGTAAAGAAATTTTTCGGCGTCTTGCTTTTCGCAACCGCCTGGTGGATGGTTACCCCCTTGCTGCCGACTTGGGCTCAGATTCTGGGGTGGGCGGTGCTGGTGTTGTTTGCCGCGGTGCTTTTACGTACGTTTGAGCCCCTGCCACAGGAGGCTCGTTTTGGTGCCATATTGCGCAAGACCTTTGGCCTACTGTTAGCCTTGCTTTGCCTAGTGTGGGTAGTGGGTGTTGCGAGCGGTGGGCGTTCTTTGTTGCAGCCGTTAGGGCACTTGGCCTTCATGCAGGGTGCGAATAGTCAAGGCACAGCCGAGCGCGGCGCAACCTCGGCCGCAGCCCAACTCGCGGCGCCTGCGCAAGGCTCCTCGCTAAAACAACAGTTGCTTGGCAAGCAACCTGCCGCAGCGCATCCAACTTTTCAGCGGATTCGCACGGTGGCAGAGCTTGACGCGGTTCTTGCAAAATCGACTCGGCCCGTGATGTTAGATTTCTACGCCGACTGGTGCGTGTCGTGCAAGGAAATGGAAGCCTTTACTTTTGTGGATCCGCGAGTGGTGCAGCGGATGGGCCAGTTGTTGCTATTACAAGTTGACGTGACCGCAAACAACGCCGATGATCGAGCGTTAATGAAGCGCTACAGATTGTTTGGCCCGCCAGGGATCATATTTTTTTCTTCAGGTGGCTCCGAGCGCCGCGACATCCGTGTTGTTGGGTTCCAAGACGCTAATCGCTTCACAGCGACCCTTGACCGAGCCTTGAAGTAGTCAGAAACAGAGACGTATGTCAGCGCAAAGCAAGTCCACTACTTCGGTCATTATTCTTTTCGCTTTTGCGGCTTGCGCGAGTTCGACCTCGTTTCGAATTTGTGACCCTTTGCTGCCGGTCTTTGCACAAGAGTTTGGGGTGCGTACCGCACAGGCCTCGAACACGGTAACCCTGTTTGCGATTGCCTATGGCATCCTGCAATTCTTTTATGGCCCCTTGGGCGATCACTACGGAAAGTTTCGCGTTGTCTCTTGGGCCACGCTAGGTTGCGCCGTGGGCAGCCTGATTGTTGCCACGGCACCATCGCTCGAAGTGATCGAAATTGGTCGTTTTATTTCAGGGGCGACGGCTGCGGCAATTGTTCCCTTGGCCATGGCGTGGATTGGTGATCACGTCGCGTATGAAAAAAGGCAAGAGACGATTGCGCGCTTTTTGTTGGGATCGATCTCAGGTCTCGCACTGGGTCAGTTGTTAGGTGGCGTGTTTGCTGACACGGTTGGTTGGCGTTGGGCCTTTGTGTGGATGGCGGCGACCTACTTGATCGTAGGCTTGTTGTTGTTGTCTCGCCGCCATACAGTGACCGAGTCTACCGCGCGTCCCGTCGGTCGGGTCAACCCTTTGATGCCGATCAAGCAGGTGTTGTCGACTAAATGGGCATGGTTTGTATTGGCGATTGTGTCGATCGAAGGCATGCTTGTCTTCGGCCCTCTTGCGTTTGTTCCAGCGTTTTTACACGAACGCCATGGGCTGCCCGTATCGTGGGCCGGAACAATCAGTGGCTGTTTTGCAGTGGGTGCTTTTATTTATGCCATACGCGCCAATAAGTTTGTAGCTAAACTTGGCGAGCGCGGGTTGGCGTTGTGGGGTGGCGCACTCCTTGCGCTGGCGATGGCAGGATTTTTACTCGCCCCCGGCTGGCAGTGGACGGTTGTGGCAAGCGTCATGTCGGGCTTAGGGTATTACTTTTTACATGCGGTCCTTCAGACGCATGCCACGCAGATGGCGCCCGCCGCGCGTGGCACCTCCGTGTCACTTTTTGCGTCGTGTCTGTTTTTAGGACAGTCGTTTGGCGTGGCCGTCTGCGCCTGGTTAGGCGATACTTTCGGTCTTGGGACGGTATTTCCCGTCGGGATAATCGGCTTGCCTCTGCTCGCAGTGTTGTTTGCCTGGCGCTTAAAACAACGCCAGGAGCAACAGTAAGTAGTTACTGCGCTTTTAGCAGCTTGGCTGCCGCTGGTGCAAAATAGGTCAGGATCCCATCGGCACCCGCCCGCTTAAAGCCCAACAAGGTTTCCATCATCACTTTGTCGTGATCGAGCCAGCCATTTGCTGCAGCCGCTTTAAGCATGGCGTATTCACCACTGACTTGGTAGGCAAAGGTTGGAACGCGGAAGGCGTCCTTTACGCGTCGCAACACATCCAAATAGGGCATGCCAGGCTTGACCATGACCATGTCCGCGCCTTCACGCAGGTCCGCCGCAACCTCGCGCAATGCTTCGTCAATATTGCCCGGATCCATTTGGTAAACCAGTTTATTTGATTTGCCCAAATTCGCAGCCGAGCCGACGGCATCCCGGAAGGGGCCGTAAAAGGCGCTGGCAAACTTGGCCGAATACGCCATGATGCGTGTGTGGATGAATTGATTGGCTTCCAGCGCTTGACGGATTGCAGCAATTCGACCGTCCATCATGTCGCTCGGCGCGACGATATCGACGCCCGCTTCTGCCTGCACCAAGGCTTGTTGCGTCAGGATTTTCACCGTGATGTCATTCATCACGTAACCGTTTTCATCGATGACGCCGTCCTGACCGTGGCTGGTGTAAGGGTCTAGTGCAACATCCGTTAACAGCCCAAGCTCAGGGAATCGCTTTTTGAGCTCAGCTACGACACGAGGAATGAGGCCTTTGGGATTGGTGGCTTCGGCACCATCCAGGGCTTTGAGATTTGGCTCGATCACCGGAAAAAGCGCCATCACTGGGATGCCAAGTGCGACGCACTCTTCGGCCACCAGCATCAGCGTGTCTGGCGAGTAGCGCATGATGTCGGGCATCGAGCCAATCGGCTGTCGAATTCCTTTCCCTTCTACAACAAATACCGGATAAATAAGATCATTTACTGATAGCGAGTGCTCGCGTACTAGTCTGCGGGAGAAGTCATCGCGGCGTAGGCGGCGGGGACGATTGGCGGGGAAATCCGCCAGTACAAGATGAGGAGTTGTCATGGGACGACCTTAGGAGAGATCCAGTTTTCGATTTGTAAGCTTGCTTCTTCAATACCAATTCGCGCTGTTGCTGAGAACGGAATCGCGTTGAGCGCACCAATATCAGCAAGCTCCTTTTTTACTGCAAACACTGCTTTGATGCGTTGACCGTACGGAAACTTATCCGCTTTAGTTAACAGCGCAAGCACGGGACGTTTGGTTGGCGCGATCCAGTTTGCCAAGCGGCGATCAAGTTCAGTGACACCACGGCGAATGTCGATGAGCAACACAATGCCGGCCAGCGACTCTCGGCTTTGGAGATAGCCCCCAAGGATATCGGCCCACTCTTCCCGAGCCCGATGGGCGACTGAGGCATAGCCATAGCCAGGCAGGTCGACGAGAAACCCGAGCTGCCCTTCGGTGTCAAGCGGGTCCGGGAGGGCAAACATATTAATTAGGCGCGTACGGCCCGGCGTCTTACTAGAAAAAGCCAGGCGCTTTTGGTTGGCGAGCACGTTAATGGCCGTCGACTTGCCCGCATTGGACCGCCCGACGAAGCAGACTTCCGGAGCCCCCGGATGAGGCAATTGGTCCAACCGGGCGGCTGAAGTGAAAAACGAAGCGCGATGGAGGATGGACACGGAAAGGCCACAAAGAATATGCTCAAACGCTATTGTATAATCTAGGGTTTGAAAGTAGTTGAATATAAAAAGCGTCGAGGTCTTTAATGAAGCGTTTGCTGTCCAGGTTAATGCTTGCGAGTGGCTTGCTACTCGGGGTGTCCGCCCTGTCAACCAGTATGGCGGCAGGCCCCGCAACGGGTCCGGCTAAGCCTGACGCGGCTAAAGGTGCCCAACTTTATGATCAAGGCGACGCCGCACGTGGCATCGTCGCTTGTGCTTCCTGTCACGGCGCTGCCGGCAACAGCACAATTCCAGCAAACCCCAATATTTCTAGCCAAGCCCACGAATACCTCTACAAGCAACTGGTAGAGTTCCGCGTCAAGGCGGGTGCCAAGGCTGCTTTGCGCAAGGGCCCAGATGGCGCGCCCTCAGTCATGACCGCAATGGCAGCACCTTTGTCTGAGGCGGATATGCATAACGTTTCCTACTACCTGTCGCTGCAAAAGCTTGCAGAGCCAGCAACGGCCACTAACGAAAAGCTGGTCGAGCGCGGTCAAAAAATCTGGCGCGCTGGCGTTCCGGATCGTAACGTCCCCGCTTGTGCAGGCTGCCATTCGCCCAATGGTGCAGGCATTCCGGGGCAGTACCCACGCCTTGCCGGTCAATTCCCGACCTATATTGAA
This sequence comes from Burkholderiaceae bacterium, assembly GCA_044376975.1. Classification (GTDB taxonomy): domain Bacteria; phylum Pseudomonadota; class Gammaproteobacteria; order Burkholderiales; family Burkholderiaceae_B; genus Zwartia. The sequence continues at coordinate 11,956 of JBILJY010000070.1, forward strand.
GAACAACTCAAACTGTTCCGTGCAGGCCATCGCGGCAACAGCCCTATGATGAACCAAATCGCCGACCGGATGTCTGATTCAGATATTAAGGCTGTTTCTGATTACGCGGCAGGTTTGCGTTAGACTTTTTACAACGACAATAAAAACTAAAGGGGAGTCGTTAGACGCCCCTTTTTTTTCGACGCAAACTGACCATTCATTTATAAAACCCTGGCTATCATTCGACCTAAACCCGCGATCACCACTGTGACAACATCCGCCCCAAAGCCCGCCAAACCCTTTGCACAATTCATTGAGCTGTTAAGTTCAATGCGGTTTGCCATTAGCTTGCTGGTCTATGTCTGCTTGGCTAGTCTGGTTGGCACGGTTGTCCCTCAGGGCCGCACCCCCAACGCCTATATTGATCAGTTTGGCCCCTTTTGGTTTGAGGTGCTTAACAAGTTTTCTATCTGGCACATTTACAACAACTGGTGGTTTTTGCTGACAATGGCATTTTTGGTGGCTTCGACCACCTTGTGCCTGGCGCGTAATGCACCCAAGATGCTCAAGGAAGCCAACTCCTTCCGAGAGCAAATTCGTACATCCAGCCTACGCTCGTTTCATCACCGCGTTGAGCTCGAAACGCCGCGAGACGTCCCCAATGCC
>JBILJY010000071.1:0-12519 GCA_044376975.1 Burkholderiaceae bacterium
GGCAAAAACCGGTTCGATGTGGCCAATGACGTTTGGTCTGGCTTGTTGTGCGGTAGAAATGATGCACGCGGGCGCTGCACGCTACGACTTGGATCAGTTCGGAATTATTTTTCGTCCTAGTCCCAGACAATCGGATTTAATGATTGTTGCGGGTACGTTATGCAACAAGATGGCACCTGCCTTGCGCAAGGTGTATGACCAGATGCCCGAGCCACGTTGGGTGGTTTCAATGGGTTCCTGTGCGAATGGTGGTGGTTACTACCACTACTCGTATTCGGTTGTGCGTGGCTGTGATCGCATCGTGCCCGTTGATGTCTATGTGCCTGGGTGCCCACCGACTGCAGAGGCTCTGGTGTATGGCTTGTTGCAGATGCAAAACAAAATCCGCCAAACAAACACGATTGCTCGTTAATTCAAACAACGTGTTGGCTTGCGCCATGCACGTTGCGTTACACAGGCTTAAGACATGTCCAGGCTAGAAAACCTGCAACAACAATTGATGACCTTGCTTGGTGAACAAGCCAAGCTCACGCTGTCGACTGATGAGATCACACTTGAGGTCTCGCCCGATCAGTGGCTGTCCGTGTGCCAGCGTTTGCGTGATGAGCCAGCCTTGCATTTCGAAACCTGTATTGACTTGTGTGGTCTAGATTATCTGACCTATGGTGCAGGGCGTGTGGGAGAAGTCCCTGCCGGCGCGGTTGTGCCTGCCAATCGCTTTGCGGTGGTTGCGCACTTGCTGTCGCTCACGCATAACTGTCGTTTGCGTGTCCGTACGTTCTTGCAACATACAGAATTTCCTGTTCTGGATTCGCTTGTAGATGTTTGGCCAAGCGTCAACTGGTTCGAGCGCGAAGCGTTTGACTTGTTTGGTATTGTGTTCGAAGGTCATCCCGATTTGCGCCGTATCCTAACCGACTACGGCTTTATTGGTCATCCATTCCGTAAAGATTTTCCCGTATACGGCAACGTTGAGATGCGCTATGACCCGGAGCAGGGCAGAGTGGTGTATCAGCCAGTCACCATCGATCCGCGTGAAGTTATCCCGCGCGTGATTCGCGAAGACGGTTACGGGATGGGACGCTAATCATGGCTGAAATTAAAAATTACACGCTGAACTTTGGCCCACAGCACCCCGCAGCACACGGTGTGTTGCGTTTGGTGCTTGAGCTTGATGGCGAAGTGATTCAACGTGCTGATCCACACATCGGCTTGCTGCATCGTGGCACGGAAAAGCTTGCGGAGCACCGTACCTTTCTCCAAGCCTTGCCTTACATGGATCGTCTCGACTATGTGTCGATGATGTGTAACGAGCACGCCTACGTGATGGCCATCGAGAAAATGATGGGTGTGCAGGTGCCGTTACGTGCGCAGTACATCCGGGTGATGTTTGATGAAATCACGCGCCTGTTGAATCACTTAATGTCTTTGGGTTCACACGCGTTAGATGTTGGCGCGATGGCGGTGTTTCTGTACGCGTTCCGCGAACGTGAAGATTTAATGGATTGCTATGAGGCAGTTTCGGGTGCACGTATGCACGCCGCCTACTATCGCCCTGGTGGCGTGTATCGCGATCTGCCTGATGCGATGGCGCAATACGGTAAGTCTAGCGAATACCGCTCGGCAAAAGATTTCAAAATAATGAACGATGCGCGCTCGGGCTCGTTGCTCGACTTCATCGAAGACTTTACCAAGCGTTTCCCAGGCTGTGTCGACGAATACGAAACTCTATTGACCGACAATCGCATCTGGAAGCAGCGTTTGGTTGGCATTGGCGTGGTAGATCCAGAGCGCGCCAAAGCACTTGGTTTTACTGGGCCGATGTTGCGTGGTTCGGGCGTGGCGTGGGATCTGCGCAAGATGCAGCCTTACGAAGTCTACGATCGCATGCAGTTTGAAGTGCCGATTGGTGTGAACGGTGATTCCTATGACCGTTATTTGGTGCGCGTGGCTGAGATGCGCGAAAGCAATCGCATCATTGCGCAGTGCGTAACCTGGTTGCGTAACAACCCTGGACCGGTGATGACGGACAACCATAAAGTATCGCCACCACAGCGTACGGGCATGAAGTCCAACATGGAAGAGTTGATTCATCACTTCAAACTTTTTACAGAAGGCTTTCACGTCCCAGCGGGTGAGGCCTATGCGTGTGTAGAACACCCAAAAGGTGAGTTTGGTATCTACATGGTGTCTGATGGCGCTAACAAGCCGTACCGTTTAAAAATTCGTGCGCCAGGTTTTGTGCACTTGCAGGCGCTTGACGAAATGTCGCGTGGCCACATGATTGCCGATGCCGTCACGATCATCGGTACCCAGGATATTGTTTTTGGTGAGATTGACCGCTAACGGTCATCGTTAAGCTTCTACCGGATTTGAACATGCTGCTCTCTGAACAGGCCTACAAAAGAATCGACCGCGAGATCGCCAAGTACCCGGCTGATCAAAAGCAGTCGGCCATCATGGCGTCGCTGACAATCGCTCAAGAGGAAAAAGGCTGGGTGTCGCCTGAAGTGATTCAGGATGTCGCAGACTACCTTGGCCAACCTGCGATTGCTGTGCAGGAGAACGCCACGTTCTACAACATGTTTAACGTACACCCCGTCGGCAAGTTCAAGATCAGTGTGTGCACAAATTTGCCGTGCGCGCTGCGCGATGGTGAAAAAACAGCGGATTACCTAAAACAGAAACTCGGTATCGGCTTTCGTGAAACCACAGCGTGCGGCACCTTCTCGCTCGTTGAAGGCGAGTGCATGGGTGCTTGCGGTGATTCGCCGGTACTGTTGATCAACAACACGCACATGTGCGTGCGGATGGCCGCCGACAAGATTGATGCGATGATCGCCGATCTGGGTGTGGCTGCAAAAGGAGCTGCTGTATGAGCACCGCAGCCATTCTTTCGAAATACGGTCAGGGGCTGATTGCCTCCCCAGGTACACCTGCTGACTCCATGGCCTTGCATGGTCGTCATATCGGCCCGCAGATCATGGCGGACTTGGATGGCAATAATTGGCGCTTGGCTGACTACGTGAAGCGCGGTGGCTATGAGGCTTTGCGCAAGATTCTGACCACAGGCATGAGTCAAGAGGACGTGATCGCTGAAGTCAAAGCGTCTGGCTTGCGTGGTCGCGGTGGTGCAGGCTTCCCCACGGGCCTGAAGTGGAGCTTCATGCCTCGCACGTTCCCAGGGCAAAAGTATTTGGTCTGCAACTCCGACGAAGGTGAGCCCGGTACGTTTAAAGACCGCGATATCCTGCGCTTGAATCCGCATATCGTGATTGAAGGGATGGCGATTGCAGCTTACGCGATGGGAATCCCTGTCGGATATAACTACATTCACGGCGAGATTTTTGAGGTGTATCAGCGCTTTGAAGAAGCCTTGGAAGAGGCGCGCAAAGCAGGGTTTCTCGGTGACAACATCCTGGGCTCGCAATTCAATTTTCAGCTGCACGCCTTTCATGGTTTCGGTGCTTACATTTGCGGTGAAGAAACCGCCTTGCTCGAGTCGCTGGAAGGAAAGAAAGGGCAGCCACGCTTTAAGCCGCCTTTCCCAGCTAGCTTTGGTTTGTACGGCAAGCCAACCACGATCAACAACACCGAAACGTTTGCGGCTGTACCGTGGATTATCCGCAATGGTGGCCCAGCCTACCTCGAGGTGGGCAAGCCCAATAATGGTGGCACCAAGCTGTTCTCTATTACGGGCGATGTCGAGCGGCCCGGTAACTACGAAATCCCGCTGGGCACGCCTTTTTCTAAGTTGCTAGAACTGGCAGGTGGCATGCGAGGTGGTTCAACCCTCAAGGCTGTGATCCCCGGCGGCTCGAGTGCGCCGGTGATTCCCGGCAACATCATGATGGATACGACGATGGATTACGACGCCATCTCGAAAGCGGGCTCGATGCTCGGTTCGGGGGCCGTGATTGTCATGAATGATACGCGTTGCATGGTCAAGTCGCTCTTGCGTCTGTCGTATTTTTATTTTGAAGAAAGCTGCGGTCAGTGCACACCTTGCCGAGAAGGTACGGGCTGGCTCTATCGCATGGTCAATCGCATCGAGCATGGTCAGGGCCGCCCTGATGATCTCGATTTGCTGGACTCGGTTGCAGGCAACATCATGGGGCGCACAATTTGTGCCCTAGGTGATGCGGCCGCTATGCCAGTGCGCGGTTTTCTGAAGCATTATCGCGACGAATTCGCCTATCACATTGAGCATAAGCGCTGTGTGGTGGCCCCCTATCTCTAAGGTTTGGACAAAGTTATGGTTGAGTTAACCATCGACGGCAAGAAAGTCGAAGTGCAAGAAGGCAGCATGGTGATGCACGCCGCACACAAATTAGGTGTGTACGTGCCGCATTTCTGTTATCACAAGAAGCTGTCCATTGCCGCGAACTGTCGCATGTGTTTGGTTGAAGTCGAGAAGGCTCCCAAAGCAATGCCTGCGTGCGCAACGCCTGCCACCAACGGCATGGTAGTACACACGTGCTCGGAGCGTGCTGTTGCTGCACAAAAAAGCGTGATGGAATTTTTGTTGATTAATCATCCGCTGGATTGCCCCATTTGTGATCAGGGGGGTGAATGTCAGCTGCAGGACTTAGCCGTTGGTTATGGTGGTTCTTCGTCGCGCTATCAGGAAGAAAAGCGCGTGGTGTTCCACAAAGATTTGGGTCCGCTGGTATCCGCTGAAGAAATGTCGCGTTGCATTCACTGCACGCGTTGCGTTCGCTTCGGTCAAGAAGTCGCTGGCGTGATGGAGCTGGGTATGATCGGTCGTGGTGAGCACTCCGAGATCACCACCTTTGTTGGACGCTCGGTCGAGTCCGAGTTGTCAGGCAACATGATTGATTTGTGTCCCGTGGGCGCACTGACTTCCAAGCCTTTCCGTTATCAGGCACGTACATGGGAGCTTGCACGTCGTCGCTCGGTATCGCCCCATGATAGTTTGGGTGCGAATCTGGTTGTGCAGGTCAAAGGCGACGAAGTGGTCCGCGTTGTACCTTTTGAGAACGAAGAGCTCAACGAATGTTGGATTAGTGATCGTGATCGTTTCTCGTATGAAGGCTTGAATCAAGATCGCCTCACCACGCCGATGGTAAAGGGACAAGATGGTCAGTGGCGCGAGGCTTCTTGGTCGGACGCGTTGCAGGTTGCGGCGCATGGTTTGATGGATGTACGCGATGCTTTCGGTGGTGCGCAAATCGGTGCCTTGGCAACCGAATGCGCGACCTTGGAGGAATTGGCGTTGCTGGCTCGTGTGACGCGCGGTCTGGGCTCTGAAAACATCGATACACGTTTGCGTCAGACAGATCCAAAGTTTGATGCAGCGCTTGCTGGTGCCCCTTGGTTGGGCATGCCGATCGCAGCGCTCGATACGTTGGATCGCGTGTTAGTGGTTGGTTCCTTCCTGCGTAAAGATCACCCTTTGATGGCGCAGCGCCTGCGTCAGGCTGCTAAGCGTGGCACACAGATCTCTGCCATTGATACGGCAGGGGATGACCCACTACTTAAGTTGACGGCACGCGCCACCGTATTGCCCGCAGCGCTTGCACAAACCTTGTCAAGCGTTTTGGTTGCGCTGGCAAAAATTAAGGGCGCTGAAGCACCTGCCGCGTTGGTTGGTGTTCAGGCAGATGCGACGGCCCAACAGATTGCGCAGAGCTTGGCGACTGGTGAGCGTGTTGCGGTGCTGCTGGGTAATGCAGCAGTCAACGCTCCAGATGCTGCGCAGCTTGCCGCTTTGGCGCAGTCTATCGCTCAGTTATCTGGTGGCAAGTTTGGTTTCTTGACCGCAGGCGCCAATACAGTGGGTGCGTACTTGGCTGGCGCAGTGCCTGCGCCAGGCGGTAAGTCTGCGGCAGCAATGTTGGCGGAACCTCTCAAAGCCTACATCGTGTTGCATGCCGAGCCTCTGTTGGATACGGATAACGGTGCGCAAGCGCTTGCCGCCCTAAAGGCTGCAGATTTTGTGGTTGCCTTGACAGCCTTCGCTTCGGATGTGACTGACTGGGCAGATGTCATGTTACCGATTGCACCGTTTACTGAAACCTCTGGCACCTTCGTCAATGCGCAAGGCACAGCACAGAGTTTTAAAGGCACAGTCGCACCACGCGGACAAACACGTCCAGGCTGGAAAGTATTGCGAGTACTTGGCAATGTGTTGCACCTTGCTGGTTTTGATGACGAAACCTCTGAGTCCGTGCGCGATAGCGTGTTGTCGGGAGGCGTGGAGAGTCGCCTGTCGAATCAGATCAACGCTGGGATCACCCCCGTCGTCGCTGCGCAGGGTGAGTCGGGCGCGTTACAACGTGTGACAGATTTGCCGATCTATCGCAGTGACGCGTTAGTGCGTCGCGCGCCTGCGCTGCAAGAGAGCGGTGCGTCGCGTGCACCTGCTGCCCGGATGCATGCGCAAACATTGGCGAGCCTTGGCTGCGCTGCTGGCGATTCGGTGCGGGTCAAATCTGCGACAGGCGCTGTCACTTTGGTCGCCGTACAAGACGATACGCTTCCCACGGGAGCGGTACGGATCGCGGCCGGCTTTGCGCAAACGGCTTCGCTTGGTAGCGCCTTTGGTCAACTTCAAGTGGAGCGTGCCTGATGGAATGGCTAAACGTTCTTGAATCTTTTGGGTCGGATTTAATCGGCGAGACGCCTTGGTTGGTCGTATGGACGTTGGTGAAAATCTTGGTGATCGCCGTACCAATCATCCTCTGCGTGGCGTACCTGACCTACTGGGAACGCAAGATGATTGGTTTCATGCATATTCGCCTGGGTCCAAACCGTGTTGGTTTCCGCGGATTACTACAGCCGTTTGCAGACGTTTTCAAACTGTTGACCAAAGAAGTGGTTATTCCAAGTCAAGCGAATAAGATCCTGTTTATTCTCGCGCCTGTGGTGACCTTGATGCCAGCGCTCGCGGCTTGGGCGGTGGTGCCCTTTGGGCCCGAGATGGTGTTGGCTGACGTCAACGCAGGCCTGATGTACGTGATGGCAATTACCTCAATTGGCGTCTATGGTGTCATCGTTGCGGGTTGGGCGTCTAACTCCAAATATGCATTTTTGGCGGCCATGCGCGCTTCGGCGCAGATGTTGTCTTATGAGCTCGCGATTGGTTTTGTACTGGTAACGGTGCTGTTGGTATCCGGCAGCCTAAATATGACTGAAATCGTCAACGTACAGACCCGCGGTTGGTTTGCGGACAAGGGCTTGAACTTTCTTTCTTGGAATTGGTTGCCTCTGTTGCCGCTGTTCGTGATTTACGTGATCTCAGCTGTCGCAGAAACTAACCGCCACCCATTCGATGTGGTGGAGGGCGAATCTGAGATCGTCGCGGGCCATATGGTTGAGTATTCGGGAATGGCGTTTGCGCTGTTCTTCCTCGGCGAATACGCCAACATGATTTTCTTGTCCTGCATGGCTTCGATCATGTTCTTGGGCGGCTGGGCTCCACCGTTTGAGTTTGCTCCCTTAACCTGGATTCCAGGCTGGTTGTGGTTGGGCCTGAAGACCTTTGTCGTGGTGTCTTTGTTTATCTGGTTCCGTGCGTCGTTCCCCCGATACCGGTACGACCAGATTATGCGGTTAGGTTGGAAAATATTTATCCCACTTACGGGTGTGTGGCTAGTGGTCGTGGCGATCTGGATGCAGACGCCCTGGAACATTTGGAAATAACCCCGCGAGTCGAAGGCAGAAAAGGCATTTATGGAAGCGATCAAGGATTTTTTCGGTAGTCTCATGCTGCTTGAGTTGCTCAAGGGCATGAAGCTCACGGGCAAGTATTTCTTCAAGCGCAAGATCACCTTGCGGTATCCGCTTGAAAAAACACCCATGTCGCCACGTTTTCGTGGCTTACATGCGTTGCGCCGTTACCCCAACGGTGAGGAGCGCTGTATCGCTTGCAAATTGTGCGAAGCGGTTTGCCCTGCGATGGCGATCACCATTGAATCGGAGCAACGTGAAGACGGTTCACGCCGTACGACGCGCTACGACATTGATCTGACCAAATGCATCTTCTGCGGTTTCTGTGAAGAAAGCTGCCCAGTTGATTCGATTGTTGAAACGCATATCCATGAGTACCACGGTGAAAAGCGTGGCGACTTGTATTTCACTAAAGACATGTTGCTGGCCGTAGGCGATCGTTATGAAAACGACATCGCTCGCAATCGCGCCATCGATGCGCCTTACCGCTGATCGCCAGGACTGAAAGCCAAATGATCTTTACTACCGTTCTGTTCTACGTCCTGGCCATTGTTTTAGTCGTGGCGGCGTTTCGTGTGATTACAGCTTCGAGCCCAGTCACCGCAGTCTTGCATCTGATCCTTGCGTTCGCGAACGCAGCGATGATCTGGATGCTGCTGGGTGCCGAATTTTTGGGGTTATTGCTGGTGCTTGTGTATGTGGGCGCGGTGATGGTGCTGTTCCTCTTCGTCGTGATGATGCTGGATGTCAAGATGGAAGAGTTGCGTGCCGGCATCAAAACCTATCTACCGCTAGGTATGCTCGTCGGTCTGATCATGGTGGCTGAGATGTCTTTTGTGCTTGCGACCTCTTGGGGACAAGTGGGGCCTGCTGCTGACATGGGCGATGATTACAACAATACGCGTGCATTGGGCGAGTCGATGTACACCGAGTACGCCTTCGCGGTGGAGGTCGGAGCGGTGTTGTTGCTAGTTGGAATGATTGCTGCAATCTCTTTGACGCTGCGCAAGCGTCGCGATGTGAAATATAACGATCCCGGCGCTGCCGTGCGCGTACGGGCAGCAGATCGTGTTCGACTGGTTAATTTGCCAAGCCAAGAAGCGGTGAATGCGAAGGCGGCGGACGCGAACTCAGGAGAGCAAAAATGATGACGTTGACCCTGCCGCACTTTTTGGTGCTTGGTGCAATTCTGTTTGCGATCGGTGTGTTTGGGATCTTCCTGAATCGACGTAATTTGATCGTGCTATTGATGTCGGTCGAGTTGATGTTGCTAGCAGTCAATATGAATTTTGTCGCTTTCTCGACTTGGATGGGCGATACAGCGGGCCAAGTATTTGTTTTCTTCATCTTGACGGTAGCCGCTGCTGAGGCGGCAATCGGTTTGGCGATTCTGGTGCTGCTGTTCCGCAACCTCAGCACGATCAATGTTGATGAACTTGACCGCCTCAAGGGCTGATCGGAACACAGAAGAATATGTATAGCTCACCTTCACTTTATTTGATTATCGCCTTAGCTCCCTTGCTAGGCGCGATCTTGGCTGGTTTGTTCGGCACAGGGTTCCTCGGGCGCCAAGTCGGTCGGCGTGCCTCGCACATGCTTACCATCGCGTTGGTTGCGGTGTCGGCGGTCGGTTCGGTTTTAGTTTTGTTGGATGTGCTTAATGGCCATCGCTTTGATGGCGCGGTCTACACCTGGTCGATGCTTGGTGACGCCAAGTTAGAGATCGGGTTCTTGATTGACCCCCTATCTGCTCTGATGATGGTGGTGGTTACCTCGGTATCCTTGATGGTGCACATCTACACGATTGGCTACATGGCGGAAGATCCAGGCTATCAGCGGTTCTTCTCGTATATTTCGCTGTTTACCTTCTCGATGTTGATGCTAGTCATGTCCAACAACATGCTTCAGTTGTTCTTCGGCTGGGAAGCGGTGGGTTTGGTCTCGTACTTGCTAATTGGTTTCTGGTACACGCGCCCTACGGCGATCTTCGCCAACATGAAGGCGTTTCTCGTTAACCGTGTGGGTGATTTTGGTTTCGTACTTGGCATTGGTTTGTTGTTTGCCTATGCTGGCACGATGCACTACGGGGAAGTGTTCGAGCAAGCCGACAAGCTAGCGACTCTCACGTTACCCGGCACTGACTGGATGTTGATTACCGTTGCGTGTATCTGTTTATTTATTGGTGCGATGGGTAAGTCGGCGCAAGTGCCGCTGCATGCGTGGCTGCCTGACTCGATGGAAGGCCCCACGCCAATTTCAGCGCTGATCCATGCGGCAACGATGGTGACAGCTGGCATTTTCATGGTGGCGCGTTTCTCACCGCTGTTTGAGTTGTCGAATACGGCGCTGTCCTTCATCATCATTATTGGCGCAATCGGTGCGCTGTTTCTGGGGATCTTGGGCATTATTCAAAACGACATCAAGCGTGTGGTGGCGTATTCCACATTGTCGCAGCTGGGCTATATGACGGTTGCCTTGGGTGCTTCGGCTTACTCTGTCGCGATTTTCCACCTGATGACGCATGCATTTTTTAAAGCGTTGTTGTTCCTCGGTGCTGGCTCGGTCATTATGGGTATGCATCACGATCAAGATATCCGTAATATGGGTGGCTTGCGTAAGTACATGCCAATCACCTGGATCACCTTCTTGATAGGTACGCTGGCTCTAGTGGGTACGCCGTTCTTCTCTGGCTTCTACTCTAAAGAGCACATCATCGAAGCGGCTGCCTCTGCAAACGTGTGGGGTGCGTCGTTCGCAAAATACGCGACCTTGATTGGCGTGTTTGTGACGTCGCTCTATTCTTTCCGGGTGTATTTCTTGGTATTTCATGGCAAGGAGCGCTTTGATGTGAGTGGCCATGCCGCGCACGGACACGATGGCGGTGTACCCCATGAGTCACCTTGGGTGGTTACCTTGCCGCTCGTATTGCTTGCCGTGCCCTCGCTCTTTGTGGGGGCATGGCTGGTTGACTCCCTTTTGTTTGGCTCTTATTTCAAAGGCGCGATCGTCGTAGCGGCGCAGCATCCGGCGATGACCGATTTGGCGTCACGTTGGCATGGTTGGGTGGCTTACGGCCTGCACGCCTTTAGTACAGTCGCGTTCTGGTTAGTTGTCGCCGGTGCTGTGACAGCTTGGTACTGCTATTTAATCAACCCGAAGGTTCCTGCAGCGATCCAGCGCCACCTAAAAGGTGTGAACTGCATCCTCGAAAACAAATACTTTTTTGACTGGTTTAACGAACAAGTCTTGGCGCGCGGGGCACGACTATTAGGCAAGGGTTTGTGGCAGCAGGCTGACCGCGGTTTGATCGATGGTTTGCTTGTAAACGGTTCGGCTAAGTTGATTGGTGCCCTCGCAGCAATCACGCGTCGCTTCCAGACTGGCTATATCTACCACTACGCGTTTGCGATGATCATCGGCTTGATGGCTGCGATCACCTACATAATTTTTGGTTCCAAATGATGGCGAGCGAGATGTCTTCTTTTAATACTCCCTGGCTCACACTGTCGATCTTTGTGCCGATCGTTTGTGGTTTGATCTTGTTGGCTGTGGGACGCGATGATCGCCCAGGTCTGACACGTAATCTGTCCTTGATCGGTTCCATTCTCAGCTTTCTCGTGACGATCCCGCTCTACACGGGTTTTGATAATTCGACTGCAGCGATGCAGTTCGTTGAAAAGATCTTGTGGATCCCGGCTTTTGCGGTGAACTACCACCTCGGTGTGGACGGGATTTCTTTGTGGTTTGTCTTGCTCACCGCTTTCATTACGATCATTGTTGTATTGGCCGGTTGGGAAGTCATCACATCCCGTATTTCACAGTACATGGCCGCTTTCTTGATTTTGTCGGGTCTGATGATTGGGGTATTTGTAGCGCTTGACGGCTTGCTGTTCTACATCTTCTTTGAGGCGACTCTGATCCCGATGTATATCATTGTGGGCGTCTGGGGTGGTCCCAACCGAGTGTATGCAGCGTTCAAGTTTTTTCTCTACACCTTAATGGGCTCTTTGCTGACGCTAGTCGCCTTTCTGTATCTTTGGAATGTGTCGGGTGGCTCGTTTGATATACAAACCTGGCATACCTTGCCGCTGGATTACACCCCGCAGCTACTGATATTTTTTGCTTTCTTGGCTGCCTTTGCTGTCAAGGTGCCGATGTGGCCCGTACATACTTGGTTGCCCGACGCACACGTTGAGGCGCCAACAGGTGGCTCGGTCGTCCTGGCGGCCATCATGCTCAAGCTCGGTGCCTATGGTTTCTTGCGTCTTTCCTTGCCGATTACACCTGACGCTTCGACAGAAATGGCTGGCTTGATTATTACGCTGTCGCTTGTTGCCGTGATTTACATCGGCTTAGTGGCTATCGTGCAAGATGACATGAAGAAGCTGGTGGCGTACTCGTCAGTCGCGCACATGGGCTTTGTCACCTTGGGCTTCTTTGTCTTTAACACCGCCGGTGTCGAAGGTGCGATAGTACAAATGGTGTCCCACGGTTTTGTGTCTGCAGCGATGTTCTTGTGCATTGGCGTGTTGTACGACCGGATGCACAGTCGCCAAATTGCGGACTACGGCGGTGTGATCAACACCATGCCACGCTTTGTGACGTTCTTTGTGTTGTTTTCGATGGCGAATGCCGGGTTGCCCGCCACAAGTGGTTTTGTCGGTGAATTTATGGTGATCATGGGGGCTGTCGAATACAACTTCTGGATTGGCTTGCTTGCTGCGACCGCGTTGATTCTTGGCGCTTCGTATTCGCTCTGGATGGTCAAGCGCGTGGCGTTTGGCGATATTGCGAATGACCAAGTGCGGGAGCTTCAGGACTTATCCA
>JBILJY010000236.1:0-3554 GCA_044376975.1 Burkholderiaceae bacterium
GTGCGCAGTGCTTCAGCGCCGTCGCCACCTGGCATCATGCGATCCAAGACGAGGAGTGCGGGGGTAAAGCGTTGAATGAGGGCGTCAAGGTTGCGTGCGTCCGGCGCAAGCAAGGTATCAAAGCCGTGCTTATTGAGGTAGTCGGCAAGTAACTGACGAAGCGCTGGATCGTCGTCTACCACCAAAATTTTGGTACGCACCTCGGACATGATTTGCAATTCCCTTTTCGTATAGTGTGCAGTGTCCCGCTCGTTTGAGCAAGTGTATCCACTACAATCCGGTCATGCCGTTGCTCATGTTTTTTTATGTCTAAGTCGCAGACCGCTACGGTCGATGCCGTCCCTTCTGTGGCCGCAGGAGGAGTTTCCTCAAATAAAAGTGCGCGGCGCGTGCTGGCGAGCGTCTTTGGCTATGAATCCTTTCGGGGTGACCAAGCAGCCATTGTTGAGCATGTCATTGAGGGCGGAGACGCACTCGTTTTAATGCCAACCGGAGGGGGGAAGTCCCTCTGCTACCAAGTGCCTGCTCTTGTACGTCCGGGGACGGGCATCGTTATTTCGCCCTTAATTGCGCTGATGCAAGATCAAGTAGACGCCCTGACTGAGCTCGGCGTTCGCGCCGCCTACCTTAATTCAACCCAAGACTGGCAAGTATCGAAGGAGGTAGAACAAGCGTTTCTGCGCGGTGAGTACGATCTGTTGTATGTAGCGCCCGAACGCCTTCTAACCGACCGTTGTATGCAGTTGCTTGAGCGTGGTCAGATCGCGTTGTTTGCAATTGACGAAGCGCATTGCGTCTCCCAGTGGGGGCATGATTTCCGCCCTGAATACCTTGCCCTGTCGATGCTGCACGAGCGCTGGCCAAACGTACCGCGTATTGCACTGACAGCCACTGCGACGGATGTCACGCGACGCGAGATCGTCGATCGTTTAGCGTTAACGCAGGCAAGTCACTTTGTCGCTAGCTTTGATCGACCGAATGTCCGCTATCACATCGTTGAAAAGCAGGATGTCCGCAAACAGCTGTTGCAGTTGCTACGCGAGGAGCATCGTGGGGATTCTGGCATTGTGTATTGTTTGTCTCGCAACAAAGTGGACGATACCGCTGCCTATTTATGCACGCAGGGCATACAGGCATTGCCCTATCACGCCGGGTTAGGTACAGCCGTGCGTGCACAAAATCAATCACGATTTTTACGCGAAGATGGCTTGGTGATGGTGGCAACGATTGCCTTTGGGATGGGTATCGATAAGCCAGATGTGCGTTTTGTGGCGCACATCGATATGCCGAAGTCTGTTGAAGGCTATTACCAAGAAACCGGTCGAGCTGGACGAGACGGTCTGCCAGCAACCGCTTGGCTTGCATATGGTTTGCAGGATGTCGTGCAGCAGCGCCGCATGATCGATGAATCGACGGGCGACGATGCGTTTCGGCGCCGCTTGGGCAGTCAACTAGACGCGATGCTCGGACTATGCGAGACCATCGCTTGCAGGCGTGTGGGGCTGCTCCAGTATTTTGGGCAAACCATTACGACCTGCGGTAATTGTGACAACTGCTTAACACCCCCTCAAGCGTGGGACGGAACAGTGGCCGCACAGAAGATGCTGTCGGCGATCTACCGTCTCTGGAAAGAGCGGGGTCAACGCTACGGCGCGGGGCACCTAATCGATATCTTGCGCGGTAAAAAAACACCTCGCGTACTCGATCACGATCACCAGGAGCTTTCCGTATTTGGAATTGGTGCTGATATTTCGGAGCAAGGCTGGCGCAGCGTACTCAGGCAATTGCTTGCGCACGGGCTGTTGATGGTGGATCAAGAAGGATACGGCACGCTCGCTCTGACAGACGCGAGTCGGGCGGTACTTAAGGGCGAGCACACCCTCATGCTCAGGCGAGAAGTTGATCGCCCTGTGCGTTCGTCAACTGCGCGCGGCAAATCTGTTGGCGCCGATTTGCCCGCTTTAGTGCAACCTATTTTTGAAGCTTTGCGCGCTTGGCGAGCCGAGATTGCACGCAGCCATGGCGTGCCTGCCTATGTCATTTTTCACGATGCAACACTCAAAGAAATCGCTCTTGCGCGACCAACTGATTTAGAGTCTTTGGCGCGCGTCAACGGCGTGGGTGCGCGTAAGCTCGAGTCCTATGGCCAGTCGATTCTGGCCTGCATCGAGGCATTTGAGGATGTGTAATTTAAACCTCAGCTCACATACGACTAGCTAAACAAGGGACCATCGCTCGCGGAGGCTTTGGGCGGCGTAAGTCCGAGGTGTCGCCAAGTCGTCTGTGTCGCCATCCGGCCGCGCGGCGTGCGTTGCAGGTAGCCGTGCTGGATCAGGTAGGGCTCAATGACATCTTCAATTGTGTCACGCTCTTCGCCGATAGCGGCAGCAAGGCTATCTACGCCCACAGGTCCGCCGTCAAATTTGTGCACAATGGCTTCAAGAAGCTTGCGGTCCATCAGGTCGAGGCCTTGCGGATCGACCTCAAGCATCGAGAGTGCGGCGTTTGCAACGTTTACGTCGATTGTGCCGCCCGCTTTGACTTGTGCGTAGTCTCGTACACGGCGCAGTAGGCGGTTTGCAATGCGGGGCGTCCCACGAGCCCGACGGGCAACTTCTGATGCACCGTCTGGGGTGATGGGCACCTGCAGTAGGCCTGCGCTGCGTGTGGCGATGCGGGTCAACTCCTCTGGGGTGTAGAACTCCAGCCGTGACACGATGCCAAAACGGTCGCGCAAAGGGTTGGTCAGCATCCCGGCGCGTGTCGTCGCCCCCACAAGCGTGAAGGGTTGTAAGTCAAGCTTGACACTGCGTGCCGCCGGCCCTTCGCCAATCAGAATATCGATCTGGAAGTCTTCAAGAGCAGGGTAAAGGATTTCTTCTACTACGGGCGACAGTCGGTGAATCTCGTCAATAAACAGCACATCGTTGCGCTCAAGATTCGTGAGCAGGGCAGCGAGGTCGCCCGGTCTTTCTAAGACGGGCCCCGACGTTTGGCGCAAATTCACACCCATTTCGTGGGCGATGATGTGGGCGAGTGTGGTTTTTCCGAGGCCTGGAGGGCCAAAGAGGAGCACGTGGTCGAGCGATTCTTGGCGATTACGCGCAGCAGCGATAAAGATCTGAAGTTGATCGCGGACCCGTTGCTGTCCGACGTATTCTTCGAGGGCGCGAGGACGCAACGCCCGTTCGATAGATTCTTCGTTGGGGGTGACGGCTTGCGGTGCGACCAGGCGCGAAGCCTCGGCACGCGAACTTAGGGAATCAGACTGTATGGCCATGGTTCGATCAAAAAATCCGTTAGGGGCGCGGGTCGCACAAAGACGGCTAGACAATCGTACACTATCCCACACCTTTATCCCGAAATCAGAGGAAAGCTATGTCCTTAGTGCTGCCCACCTATGAAGATGTTGCCCGTGCTGCCCAGACCTTAAAAGGCGTCGCGCATCGGACCCCAGTGTTGACTTCTGCAACCGCGGACCGCCTGACGGGCGCCAAGGTTTTTTTTAAGTGCGAAAACCTGCAACGCATGGGCGCGTTTAAGTTTCGTGGTGG
>JBILJY010000072.1:0-12247 GCA_044376975.1 Burkholderiaceae bacterium
ACGCTTGTAGAGCGACAGACGTGCGTGTACATCCGCGCAGTAGTCCGAAGGCAATAGGGCTGGCGCGTGGAGGTTCACTTCGCAACCTGCACTGAAGGGGGCATCGAGATCCGGTTCAACGCCCGCTTTTAGGGCTCTGACCGCCTCATTGAGCATGTCGTTGTACATCGAGAAGCCAATTTCTTGGATATTACCGGACTGGGATTCACCAAGCACCTCACCCGTTCCACGGATTTCTAGATCGTGCATCGCCAAGAAGAAACCGGAGCCTAGTTCTTCCATCGCCTGAATGGCTTCAAGACGCTTTTTTGCGTTCTTGGTGATGGCGTCCTCACCTGGAGTCATCAGATAAGCATAGGCCTGGTGATGCGAGCGACCGACTCGACCACGTAATTGATGTAGCTGCGCCAGACCAAACTTGTCTGCGCGATGAATGATGATGGTGTTGGCGCTAGGCACATCGATGCCGGTTTCAATAATGGTGGTGCATAGTAGGACGTTGAAACGCTTCTGATAGAAGCCTTTCATGACCTGCTCAAGATCGCGCTCGCCCATTTGTCCGTGCGCCACCACAATACGCGCCTCGGGCACGAGCTCTTCTAGTCGTGCCCGGCGATTATGGATTGTCTCTACTTCGTTGTGTAAGAAGTAGGCTTGCCCACCACGCTTGAGTTCGCGCAAGAGTGCTTCGCGCATGGTGCTGTTGTCTTCGCGGCGGACAAACGTTTTGATGGCTAGTCGTTTTTGTGGCGCGGTGGCGATCACGGAAAAGTCTCGAATACCTTCAAGTGACATGCCGAGAGTTCGAGGGATGGGTGTGGCAGTTAAGGTCAACACATCCACTTCGGCACGCAAGGCCTTGAGTGCTTCCTTTTGACGCACGCCAAAGCGGTGTTCTTCGTCGATAATGACAAGACCGAGTCGCTTGAAATTGACATCCTTTGACAGGATTTTGTGGGTGCCGATGACGATATCGATCGTCCCATCGCGAATGCCATCGATCGCACTGCTAATCTCTTTCGCTGAACGAAAGCGCGACAGCTCTACAACTTTGACGGGCCAGTCGGCGAAACGATCGGAAAACGTTTGCGCGTGTTGTTCGGCGAGCAGAGTGGTGGGGCACAGTAAGGCAACCTGCTTGCCATTGGCGATGGATAAAAACGCTGCACGGAGCGCCACTTCTGTTTTACCGAAACCGACATCGCCACACACTAGCCGATCCATCGGTTTGCCAGAAGTCATGTCGGCAAGCACGCATTGAATCGCAGCAGCCTGGTCGGCTGTCTCTTCAAAGCCGAATCCTTCAGAGAAGAGTTCGTAGTCCCCTAGCGGTAGTTTGAAGGCAAAGCCTTGGCGTGCAGCGCGCTTGGCATACAAATCAAGTAGTTCGGCAGCGGTATCGCGCACTTGTTGTGCGGCTTTGCGGCGAGCCTTATCCCATTGGCCGGAGCCCAGTAGATGCAACGGTGCTGTTTCGGGATCGCTACCACTGTAGCGCGCAATGACGTGTAGTTGCGAAACGGGTACATAGAGGGTGCTTTGATTGGCATATTCAAGGTGAAGGAACTCCATTTCACCTTCGCCCATGTCAAGATTGACGAGGCCGTGGTAGCGCCCGATGCCGTGTTGAGCATGCACAACGGGATCGCCTTCGCGCAGCTCTGACAGGTCACGCACCATTGCCTGCACATCACTGGCTCGTTCTTGAGCGCGTTTGCCGCGACGTATCGTGCCGTGCCCCGGGTAGAGATCGCTCTCGGTCAGGAAAACCAATCCCTCGCGCGCAAGGGTGAAACCCGTTGTAAGCGGTGCAACGGTGATACCAAAGTGCAAGTCTTGCGTTAGAAATTCGGCGACGGATTCGGTCTGCGCATCGGGGGCGATGCGATGCTCTGCAAGCATTTGCACAATTGTTTCGCGCCTTCCGTGCGAATCTGTACAAAGCACGATACGTTTTGACTGGGGTGATGGCTGTTGCGCATCACCATCCAGCAGAGCACGTAACTTGGCCAGAGGATCTTCGGCCCGACGCGATACGCCGATGTCCGGAGCGCGAGCGAAGTCTGGATGAATATCGCCTGTCGTTAGTGCCAAGCGTGCAAAAGACTTTAGGTGTTCAAAGAGCGCCTCGCCTTGCAGAAACAGGGCGTCTGGCGGGAGGACCGGCCGTTCGCGATCGCTCTTAAGAAAGTTATAGCGCGTCGCCGTGTCTTGGGTAAACCGACGCATGGCGTCATCGATGTCACCTAGGGTCACGACAAGCGTGTCGCGTTTGAGGTAATCGAAGAGGGTTGCGGTTTGTTCAAAAAACAAGGGCAGGTAGTACTCGACTCCTGCGAAGGGAATGCCGTTGCCGATGTCCTTGTAGGGCAGTGCGCGTGAGGGATCTCCCTCGAACACCTCGCGAAACTGTGCACGAAAATGATTACGCGCTGGTTCGTCCATCGGGAACTCACGTCCCGGCAAAAGTTGTACCGATCCCACAGGGTAGAGGCTTCGTTGGGTATCGATATCGAAAGCGCGAATCGACTCGATCTCGTCGTCGAACAAATCGATGCGATACGGGACGACCGAGCCCATTGGGAATAAGTCGATCAGGCTGCCGCGAACGCAGAACTCTCCAGGTGCGGTGACTTGTGACACGTGGGCATAGTTGGCCAGCATGAGCTGCTCGCGTAACGCAGACTCATCGAGCTTGTCTTTTTGCTTGAAGGAAAACGTATAGGCTGCCAAAAAGCTCGGGGGCGCTAGACGATAGAGCGCAGTAGTAATCGGAACCGTTAGAACATCCACTTCCCCCAGCATAAGGGCGTGTAACGTGCGCAGCCGCTCTGAAATAAGGTCTTGGTGTGGCGAAAAACTATCGTATGGCAAGGTTTCCCAATCGGGCAGAGGGCGTACGCGCAGCTTGCTTGAAAAAATAGGTATCTCTTCGGCGAGCCTCTGTGACTCGAGGGGTTCGGCCGTCAGCACGACAATCGGCTTGCCCGCTGCCGCCGCCAATTCTGTGAGTAACCAAGCATCACCGGACCCTGGAGGGGTAGGGTGCGTATAGCGCTGGCCAGGTTTGAGGGCGGTCAGTAGGGCAGAAATAGAGGGTGCTACAACAGACATTCAGGACCAGCCAGATAAGGGGCGCGCGCGCCAGGTGGGCACGGTCAGACACTTAATTATAAAATCAAGCGCTTATGACCCGTACAGAATCCTCAGAACGCCAAGATCGCCTGATTGCCCTTGTGCCTGCCGCAGGGGTTGGCGCGCGCGCGCTCAGGGCGCACGATGCCCCGATTCCGAAGCAGTATCGTCTGCTTGCGGGGCAAGCCATGCTTAGACGCACCGTCCAAGCGTTGCTGGCTGAGGTGCGTATTGATGAGGTGCGCGTCTCGGTCGCACCCGCCGATGACCAAGCCGCTGAGGTGCTTGAAGGTTTGCCCCGGGTGGTGTGTGTACCCTGCGGGGGTGAAACACGCGCCCAGACCGTCTATAACGCGCTGTGCGACGCGCAGCTGGCTGCGCAGGATTGGGTGCTTGTGCATGATGCTGCACGCCCTGGACTGCCCGTTGAAGCCTTGAGCCGTCTCATCGATGCTTGCCTTCCGAATGGTGTGGGCGGCTTGCTCGCGCTGCCAGTCCCAGACACGGTAAAGCGCGCGCGCACGAGTGCGACGATGCCTTCAGGAATCGCGGCAGTTGAAACGACCGTTACTCGCGAGCGGCTCTGGCTTGCACAAACGCCGCAAATGTTTCGTGCGGGTCTGTTGCGCTCGGCGCTGGCGCGCTCATTGGTGAGCGCAGAAAAAGCGGAGCAACCGCCAACGGATGAGGCCCAAGCGATGGAAGCTGCTGGCTATGCACCACTTCTGGTCCCCGGATCTGGTCGCAACAGCAAGATCACGTGGCCCGATGACTTTGAATGGGTGGAGTCCTGGTTATGAGCCCTTTTGCATTTAGGATTGGACAAGGTTTTGATGTGCATGCCTTGGTTGAGGGACGCCCGTTAATTTTGGGTGGCGTCACGATTGAACATTCGCATGGTTTAAAGGGCCATTCCGATGCGGATGCACTGTTGCATGCGATCACCGATGCCTTGCTTGGGGCTGCCGGTCTGGGGGATATTGGTCGCCAATTTCCAGACACCGATCCGGCCTTTAAGGGCGCGAACAGCCGTGTCCTCTTAAGAGAGGCGTATCGGCTCGTGCAGCAAGCGGGCTGGACGCTAGTTAATGTCGACGCCACGATCCACGCTCAGCAACCGAAGATTAGTCCGCATGCGGGGGCGATGGTTGCCAATATCGCCGCTGATCTTTGCGTCACCTGTGCAGAGGTCAACATCAAAGCAAAAACCAACGAAGGCCTCGGGCACCTTGGCAGGCAAGAGGGTATTGCCGCGAACGCAGTGGTTTTACTCAGGGCGCTAGATACCCCAAGTCAGTCCTGAGCCTTCGGGCGCACAGCTCAATAGCGTCCGTCTGGCACAAACACGTAGCCCAGACCCCAGACCGTCTGTATGTAGGCTGGTTTGGAAGGGTTGTTTTCCAGTATTTTGCGCAACCGCGAAATTTGAACGTCTAGGCTGCGGTCGTAGGCTCGATAGTCTCTGCCGCGTGCGAGTTCCATGAGCTTGTCTCTGGATAAAGGCACGCGCGGGTGGCGCGCAAAGACCTTTAGGACTGAGAACTCCCCGGTGGTGATGGGGATGACTGTGTCGCCTCGGGATAGGGTGCGTGTCGACAGGCTGAGGATATAAGGTCCAAAGTGTATGGACTCATTTTCTTGGCTAGGGGCACCGGGATGCTCGTCGGTAGTGCGTCGACGCAAGATGGCATTGATACGGGCTAAAAGCTCTCGAGGATTGAAGGGCTTGGATAAATAGTCGTCCGCACCCATTTCTAGACCAATGATTCGATCGATTTCTTCAGCTTTCGCGGTCAACATGATGATGGGGGTGCTGTCGTAGTTGGCGCGCAGACGCCGGCAGACGGAGAGACCGTCTTCGCCAGGAAGCGTCAGATCCAAAATCAATAGGTCGATGTGCTCTCGATACCAAATTTTGGACATTTCACGAGCATTTTCAGCGGTTTGGACAACAAAGCCTTGTTCGGTGAGGTAGCGGCGTAGCAGGTCGCGCAGACGTGAGTCATCGTCAACGACCAGGATTTTGCGAGAAGGGGAAGCATATAAAGTATTCATGAGTGAAAATGTAACCGCGGTAGCGTCTTTTGGCGTGCGGCGCTTACAAGGTTTTACAACTGCAAAATGCCCGCGCTGAAATTGTTACAAGATGTTTCGGCGCAATCTACTCGCTCGCATGTGCTTCATTACAATTGCGACATGACACACATTCTTGCGATCGAAACCTCAACCACCCTTTGCACGGTGGCACTTGTGTCCGAGCGCGAAGGTCAGATCACAACGACACAGCGTTCGCTGGAGGGCACCTCGGGCCACGCAGCGAATGTGTTGCCCCTCATCGAGGCGTTGCTGCAAGAGTGTGCAGTATCCCGACAGGCCTTGAGTGCCATCGCTTTTGGGCAGGGGCCGGGTGCTTTCACGGGAATACGTGTGGCGTGTGGGGTCGCGCAAGGTCTTGGTTTGGCCTTGGGTTTGCCTGTCGTGCCGATTGGTGCGTTGACTGCTGTCGCGGCTTCAGCGAGCGCTAGACATCCAGGTCAGCTTGTCTTAGCAGCACTTGATGCACGGATGGATGAGATTTACTTTGCGGCTTATAGCGATACCCCAGCGAACGGCTTGAACGTTTTACAACCGCCTGTGCTGATGGCTGCTCGAGATGCCCCTCTCTTCATCATGCAACGTCATGCGCTTTGGTTGCAGCGGTCAGCGCTTGCAGGGGCCGAGCCACCTGGCGTCTGTTTAGTAGGAGAGGGCTGGAGTGTCTCGGGTACTCGCGAGGGCTTGCCCGCGCACTGGACCGAGGATGATTTGTCGGCTCGGCCAGAGGCACAAGCGATAGCGCCTTTGGCGTTGCGTGCCTTCAAGCAAGGCGAGGCAGTGCCACCAGAGCAAGCTGCACCGTTCTACTTACGCGATAAGGTGGCCTTTACGACGGCAGAACGTGCCGAAGGGTTGGGCGGGAATCCGCGCGCGAGTGCGCCGACTGCGGTCGCGCTATTACCGATGGTGTCTGCTGACTTGCCAGAGGTTGTCGCCCTTGAGGCGGCAGTGCAGTCTTTTCCATGGACCTCAAAAAACTTTGATGATGCCTTAGCTGCGGGTTATTCCGCCTGGGTGTTGAGAAAGGATGGGGAGCTTGTTGGGTTTTGTATCGCTATGCTCGCTCCCGATCTTGCACATATTTTGGTGATTGCGGTGGCGCGTTTTTGTCAGGGCCAAGGCTTTGGTCGGCAACTGCTAGACCAAGCGGCGCGTAGTGCTCGGCAGCACGGTGCCGAAGGCCTATTGCTGGAGGTTCGCCCGTCTAATATTCAAGCCCTTGATTTTTATGCGCACCAAGGTTTTTCTCAGATTGGCGTCCGTCGGGATTACTATCCTGCAGGTAGAGGCCAGCGCGAAGATGCGCTGGTGCTAAAAAAAGCCTTCGAGCAGTCTTGAGCTCGCGTGCAAGATTTTTCTAATCTTATGAACGATACCCGCCCCGCAACGCTTTCACTGACCTCTCTGCAGCTGGCCTGGCTTGCAGAGTTGGGTATTGAAAAACCCTGGGTGCCGGCGAGCAACGCACAGGTTGCCCAAGCCGGCAGTGTGTCCGTGCAGCAAACTCCTATTGCTATACGACCTACGAAGCCCACGTCTACCGCGGTGGCTGCGAAAGCACTTAATCAAGCAACGCCATCGCCCGAGCGCGTGGAGGCCTTAAGCGATCTGGCGGCATTGAAAGCGGCCGTGCAAGCCTGCACGTCATGTGGGCTGTGTTCAGCTAGGCAGCAAGCTGTGATGGGCGAGGGCGTGACGCAGCCAGCCATTATGGTGGTCGGTGAAGCGCCAGGCGAGCAAGATGACCGACAAGGTCAGGCGTTCGTGGGTCGCCCAGGCGTGCTGCTAGACAATATGTTGGCGGCGATTCAAAGTGGGCGCAGTCATGATGCCTATGTCACGACGATCATCAAATGTCGTCCGACCGGAAATCGAAATCCTCGTCCAGAGGAAGTCGCGGCTTGTCAGCCTTATTTGATGCGCGAAATCGCCCTGCAGCAACCTTTCACAATTCTGGCGCTAGGCCGCTTTGCGGCACAGGCACTGCTAGGCAGTGAGGAGCCGCTGCAAACGCTGCGTGAGCGCACGCACAACATTCAAGTCGGGGGGCGAACAATCCCCTTAGTGGTGAGCTACAACCCTTCATACCTGTTGAGTCATCCAAGCGAAAAGGCCGCTGCGTGGAAAGATTTGCAGCGGCTTAAAGCGCTTTGCCGTGGCCCTCTTGGCCAATCTGATCTAGCAAATTAGGATCACGTTGTTGGTTGAGCTTGTTCCAGCGCATCATCACTAACATCAGGGCTGATACTAAGAGCCCAAAAATCCAAATGATGACGTTGATGGGCATATCTAGCCAGAGCATTAAGGTGTAAACCGCCACCATCAGCAGAATATTCAATTGCTCATTAAAGTTTTGTACCGCGATCGAATGTCCGGCCGAGAGCAAGACGTGGCCGCGGTGCTGTAACAGCGCATTCATCGGCACAACGAAATAGCCGGAAGTCAGTCCAATCAAGATCAGCAGGATGTAAGCTGTCCAGGGTAGCTCCACCCCCAAGACGTTGATTGTCCATGCCGGGTCCACAAAAGGCATGAGCATGACCACAAATCCCATGGCAACACCCAGCGGCAAGACGCTCAGTGCATTGCGCAAGGGCACGCGCCCTGCCAAGATCGAGCCTCCGATCGTTCCAAGTGCAGTGACCCCCATCAGAATGGAAGCTTGATCTAGTCGATAACCGAGGTGGTCGCTACCCCATTCGATGACGATGAGTTGAAGCGTTGCGCCAGCCCCCCAAAACAAAGTCGTCACCCCCAGTGATATTTGGCCAAGTTTGTCCGCCCAGAGAATGCGCACATAGCCCGCAAACGCTTTGGCAAGTTTGAGTGGGTTCTTTTGCTGTTTGGGGTAGACAATGCCCGTGCTGGGAATCATCAGGTTACAGAGTGCGGCAGCCATATAAATGAAAGCAATGACCAGGATGGCGGCTTCGGCCGGGGTTTGCACTAGGCTATTGATGATCGGGTTCTTTAACAGCCAGCCGGATACACCAGGCGAGACTAAGACGCCGCCCACCACGGTGCCCATGATGATCGAGAGAATGGTAAGACCTTCGATCCAGCTATTACCTTTGACTAGCTGCAACGGAGGCAGCATTTCCGTCACGATGCCGTACTTGGCCGGCGAGTAGGCGGCAGCACCGATCCCGACCAAGGCATAGGCCACGCACACCAAGGAAACCTGACCCTCTTGGGTGAGGCCAAGCAGGGCATAGGAAAACATGAGTAGGCAACCACTAACCTTGATGGCATTGGTCATGAACATCACCCGCCCCTTTGGGAACGAGTCAGAGATTGCGCCGACGAAAGCGGCCAGCACAACGTAAGAGGCAGCAAACCACCACTTCATCATTGGAGCCATCCAGTCAGGGCCCTCCAATTGCTGGATGAGAGCGATGGCGGCGATGAAGAGCGCGTTATCCGCTAGCGACGACAGCGCTTGAGCTGCCATGACGGTGTAGAAGCCTCGATTCAAGAGTCGCATCCTAAATATAGTTTACCCATCCGATCGTGGGTTGTCTGAATAATACCTGAACAAATCGTTCCGCTCGAGCTCGGTTATGATCTCAGGGATTCCATCCCAAACTGTGCCCCTATTGTGCGTCTGACCCAGATCAAACTTGCCGGATTTAAGTCTTTTGTCGATCCGACCGTTATCCCAACCCCCAGCCAACTAGTCGGGGTTGTCGGACCAAACGGCTGCGGTAAATCCAACATTATTGATGCCGTGCGCTGGGTAATGGGCGAAAGTCGTGCCTCTGAATTGCGTGGCGAATCCATGCAAGACGTTATTTTTAGTGGTTCTGGCGAGCGTAAGCCTTCGGCGCGAGCGTCTGTCGAGCTGGTGTTCGATAACTCCGATGGCCGCGCTTCGGGACAATGGGCGACTTACGCTGAAATCGCTGTGCGTCGCGTGTTGACGCGCGATGGCACCAGCAGCTATTTCATCAATAACCAGTTGGTTCGTCGCCGTGATGTGCACGATATCTTCTTGGGAACTGGCTTAGGCTCTCGGGGTTACGCCATTATTGGTCAGGGTATGATCGGCCGTCTGATCGAAGCAAAGCCCGAAGAACTGCGTGTTTATTTGGAAGAAGCCGCAGGAGTATCCCGTTATAAAGAGCGACGCCGCGAAACGGAAAATCGCTTGTCTGATACGCGTGAAAGCCTAGTGCGCGTAGAAGATATTCTGCGCGAACTGACTTCGCAGCTTGAAAAGCTTGAATCGCAAGCTGAGGTGGCGCGCGAATACCGCGCGTTGCAGTCTGAAGGTGAAAACAAACAGCATGCGTTGTGGTTCCTCAAAGAGGCGGCAGCGCATCAAGAGCGTGATCGAACGCAGCAAGATATTGAGCGCGCGCACACAGAGCTTGAGGCTTCCATGGCCGGCTTGCGTGCTAGCGAGGCCGCGCTTGAGTCACGGCGCCAAGCGCATTATGCGGCAGGAGACGCCGTGCATGCCGCCCAAGGGCAGCTCTATGAAGCGAATGCCAAGGTGAGCAGTCTCGAGGCCGAGATTCGTCACGTTGTCGAGTCGCGCAATCGAGTGCTGACTCGTCGCACACAGTTACAAACACAATTGACGGAATGGGCGACTCAGCAAGAGCATTGCCAAGAGCAAATCCAGGAAGGCGAAGACGAGCTCATGACGAGCGCAGCACGTGCTGAAGAGGCGCGTGAACTTGCGCAGGCGGCGCAAGAGGGCTTGCCTGATATCGAGGCGCGCGTGCGTCAAGCAGCGCTTGAGCGCGAAGAGTTGCGTGCAACCTTGGCTCGGGTAGAACAAAGTCTCGCGCTAGTTGCGCAGACTCAACGTGATTCAGATCGTCAGTTGCAGGCGCTTGAGTTGCGGCGCGAACGTTTAGCGCTTGAGCTCAAGGGCGTTGAAACGCCTGACTTAGTTGCGCTTGAGCAATTGACGGGCGATAAAGTCGCTACTGAAGAACTGCTTGAAGAGTCCCAGGGCGCGCTGACTGAACTCGAAGATAAGTTGCCGGCGGCGGATGCGCGTCGTGCCCAGGCCCAGCAACAGGCGCAGGTTGAGGCCGAGACCCTTGCTCGGCTCGATGCGCGCTTATCTGCGCTTGTGCGTTTGCAAGAGGATGTACAAAAGAAGGGAGCGCTTGAGCCCTGGCTTGCGAAACACGAGCTCAGTCAATTGGGTCGCTTGTGGCAAAAACTGCATGTAGAGCCTGGCTGGGAGACTGCGCTTGAAGCGGTGTTGAATGAGCGTATGACTGGCCTGGAAGTGCGCAACCTTGATTGGGCACGAGCGTTTGCTGCCGATGCCCCGCCCGCGCGTCTTGCGTTCTACCAATTACCCGTTGCAGCGCCCGCTGTGGCGGCTCCAGCGGGACTCGAGCCGTTAACAAAAGTATTGCGCATCACCGATCCTGAGCTTCGTACCTTGTTGCAGAGCTGGCTTGGCAATGTCTACATCGCAAAAGATGTGGCACAAGCCATTGCTGCGAGAACGACCTTGCCTGTAGGCGCGATGCTGGTGGTGCAAGGCGGTCATTTGGTCGATGCGCACAGCGTGCGGTTTTACGCTGCGGACTCCGAGCAGGCTGGTTTGCTGGCTCGGCAACAAGAGATTGAGAACCTGCAGCGCGAGATCAAAGCGCATCAGTTCATTGCTGACCAGTCGCGTTCGGCCGTTGCGCAAGCCGAGTCTGCCTGGCAGCAGGTCTCGCAAGCGTTGCCACCTGCGCGCCAGCGTGTCGCAGAAATCACGCGTCGGTTGCACGACCTGCAGTTAGAGCACACACGCCTGCAGCAACAAGTAGAGCAAACGCGCGAGCGTTCAGGTCGACTCGAACAAGACATCGCTGAGGTGACTTCGCAGCAAGAAGAACTCACCGCAGCAAAGCTTGAGGCTGAAGTACGTTTTGAAGAGCTTGATGGCGAGATTGGCGTTCAGCAAGAAGCCTACTCTGAGGCCGAAATGGCCGGTGAGGCTTTGTCTGAGGAGGCTGAAACAGCGCGCAACCGCTTACGCGATCAAGAGCGTGGCGCACAAGAGGCGGAGTTCAATGAACGCGGCGTGCGTGCACGTATTGCTGAGTTACAACGTAACTTACAGTTAGCGCTTGAGCAGTCGGTGCGTGCGCAACAAGAATTAGCGGGGCAGGAAGATGAACTTGCGACGCTTGATGCGGCGGCAGCAGAAGCGGGCTTGCAAGACGCACTAGAGATACGCGCCGAGCGCGAAGAGTCCTTGGGGCGCGCTCGCATTGAGATGGATACGTTGGCCGCACAGCTGCGTGAAGCCGACGAAGAGCGGCTCACAATGGAGCGCTCGCTCGAGCCACGTCGCGAACGTATTATGCAGTTGCAGTTACAAGAGCAGGCGGCACGCCTGGCTGCTGAGCAGTTTGCCGAGCAGCTCAATGAGCGACAAGTGGATCGCGTCGCCGTACAAGCGGTGATCGCAGAGCAAACCGAAGAATGGCAGCGCCCCGCTTGGCTGCAGTCCGAAGTGCAGCGTATCACCAAGAAAATTGAGTCGCTGGGCTCTGTCAACCTAGCGGCATTGGACGAGTTAACGGAGTCGCGTGAGCGCAAAGGCTACCTCGACGCACAATACCTTGACTTGCAGACAGCGATCGACACTCTCGAAGACGCGATCCGTAAGATCGACCGCGAGACGCGTGATCTGTTGCAGTCCACGTTCAACGACGTCAATACGCATTTCGGCGAGCTCTTCCCTAAACTGTTTGGTGGTGGGGAAGCACGTCTCATCATGACGGGCGACGAAATCCTCGATGCGGGCGTACAAGTGATGGCCCAGCCTCCTGGAAAGCGCAACACGTCAATCCACCTCTTGTCCGGTGGTGAGAAAGCACTGACCGCGACCGCACTGGTGTTCGCGTTGTTCAAGCTCAATCCCGCACCGTTCTGCTTGCTTGACGAGGTGGATGCCCCGCTGGATGACGCAAACACAGAGCGCTACGCAAATCTGGTGGGCAGCATGGCCGAGCATACGCAATTTTTGTTTATTTCCCACAATAAGATC
>JBILJY010000237.1:0-3408 GCA_044376975.1 Burkholderiaceae bacterium
GTGGTGTCTTTGATAACAACGTACTCGAAGCCTTGTTCAGTGTTCGTCGCGAACTCTTTGTCCCCGCCGGATACCGCAGCCTCGCGTTTTCCGATCTAGAGATACCACTTTCAATTACCTCGGGCGACACTAACCAAACGATGCTTGCACCCAAGCTCGAAGCCACGTTGACCCAACTGCTACAGCTTCAGCCCGACGACTGCGTGCTCGAAGTAGGCACTGGCTCTGGCTATCAAGCTGCTCTGCTAGCAAAGTTAGCGCACTGCGTCACCTCCATCGAAATCGATCCTCGCTTGTCGGCCTTTGCCCAGCAAAACCTGCAGCAAGCCGGTGTGACCAACGTCACAGTTGAAACAGGGGATGCGAGCAATGGTTGGGGCACGACAGAACACCACGCAATCCTTGTGACAGGCGCAGTACCTTCAATTCCGGACGCGCTTAAATATCAACTGTGTGTGGGTGGTCGGATGGTTGTGGTCGTAGGCCAAGCACCTGCGATGACAGTCTATCGGGTAACCCGAAGCACAGCTGCTAGCTTTGAAACGACACCTTTATTTGAGACCGTAATCAAACCGCTCAGTGGCTTGACCATCTCGCGCTTTAAGTTTTAAAGCTACGTATCTAGACGGACGCACGGCGCAGGCTTAAGCGCAACAACACCGTTCAAGTCTGACGAATTTTAGTCACGAGTGCTGTCGTTGAGCGCGCGAACTCGAACGGAATCGCGACTGCACGCCCACCCCAGCTCTCTACCAGAGCCGTCTCAGGTAAGGAGCGCATATCGTAATCACCCCCCTTGACGATGATGTCAGGCCTGAGGCGTCGAATCAACTCGACAGGGGTATCTTCATCAAAAACAATCACAAAACTCACACACGCCATCGCAGCCAATAAAGCAGCACGGTCATGTTCGTTATTTAAGGGGCGGTCCGGACCTTTGCCGAGACGTCTGGCTGATGCATCCGAATTGACGCCAACGACCAGCACACCACCAAGCTGAGCCGCCTCGTCTAGATAAGTGGCATGGCCGCGATGCAGAATATCGAATACGCCATTGGTGAACACCACGGGTTTGGCTGACGACCCAAGCGACAGGCGCTCAAGGCACTGCTCAGGTGTCAGTATCTTATTTTCAAACCGTGCAGTCACAGTGCCGTGGCCTCTTGCTTAGGCCACGGACGGTGCCGTATCGGTCGCACCCGGGGCGGCACGCAACAGCTCTTTGCGGTATCGGTTGAGGTCCTGAACCGTTTTAAACGAGCTATCCATCAACAGCGACATATTATGCAAAATACGTGTGCTCACCTTGCCTTCCCACACTTTGTCAAACACGATCTGGTTATCGAGCCAGCGCTCAAGCCAGCCCGGCTCCGGCATTTTGGACTGCACCGTGTCGTTGGGGAATAGCCCTTTATTGACGTGCAAATTGGTTGGGTGCAGCGCCTGAGGAGTCCGGTGAGCCGAAGCCATCAAGACACCAATCTTTGCGAATGCCATGCGCGCTTGTGTCGCGATATCTTGCCCGCGCTGCGTCAGAGCACGCTTCATGTAACGCAAATATGCGCCGGCATGCCGAGCCTCATCTTGAGCAATCACGTTATAAATCGCCTTAATGACCGGCTCCGTGTGCCAATCGGACGCCCGGCGATACCAGTGATTGAGCCGCACCTCACCACAGAAATGCAACATCAGCGTTTCAAGGGGCGGGGCGGGATCGAACTCAAAGCGCACGCGATGCAACTCTTCCTCAGTCGGAACGAGGTCAGGCGCAAAGCGACGTAGGTACTCGATCAGGACGAGTGAATGCTTTTGCTCTTCAAAAAACCAAACAGACATGAATGCAGAGAAATCACTGTCGTCACGGTTATCGCGTAAAAACATTTCCGTTGCCGGGAGCGCCGCCCACTCTGTGATGGCATTCATCTTGATCGTCTGTGCTTGCTCGTCTGTGAGCTTGCTGCGATCAAAATCCTGCCACGGAATATCGGTCGCCATATTCCAACGCACCGATTCCATCGACTTGAACAATTCTGAGTAGAGCATATTCACTGCCTTCAATATTTGGCTTTCGCCAACGGATTAATAAATAAAAAACAAACTACAGTTAGCGGATCAAGGCCCAGAGAGCCACGCCTAACGCCACTGCAGCCACACCTGTTAATGCAACCAATAACCGATTGCCCTGCTCACGCGCCTGCCGCGATCGCTGCAATTCGGAAAGCACCGCAGCAGACAAATCAGGGCGACTGAGCTGCGTATACATCAGTCTGGGAAACTCTGGTAACCACTGCGACCACTGCGTCGCCTCTTGCGTCAATTTTTTTCGCAAACCCTTCAAACCTACTCGCTGATGCATCCAGCGCTCGAGATACGGTTTCGCCGTTTTCCATAAATCTAGCTGCGGATCGAGCTGACGCCCTAAGCCCTCGACGTTCAATAAGGTCTTTTGCAATAAAACCAGCTGAGGCTGTATTTCAACATTAAAGCGCCGAGATGTCTGGAAAAGCCTCAAAAGCACCTGACCAAGTGAGATTTCTGCCAGCGGACGATCAAAATAAGGCTCGCACACGGCACGTACCGCCCCCTCTAGCTCTTCCTCTCTGGTAGTTGCTGGAACCCAGCCCGACTCAATATGCAAACGGGCCACCCGCCGATAGTCTCGCTGAAAAAAAGCCAGGAAATTCTGCGCCAGATAATTCTTGTCAAACTCGGATAACGAACCCACGATGCCAAAATCCAGCGCGATGTAGCGCCCGAGCGTAGCAGGTTGATCCGATACGTAAATATTGCCGGGGTGCATGTCTGCATGGAAAAAACCATCGTCAAACACCTGTGTAAAAAATATTTCCACACCCTTGCGGGCAAGCATGGGAATATCGACCCCTAAAGCGCGCAGGCGATCCACCTGGCTTACAGGTATCCCGTACATGCGCTCCATCGTAAAGACATTGGATGCGCAGTAGTCCCACATCACCTCTGGGACCCAGAGCAAGTCTTTGCGCTCACCATCGGCTGCAAAGTTGCGTCGCAACTGGCTGCAGTTGGCCGCCTCGCGAAGCAAGTCCAGCTCATCGTGCAGATGCTTATCAAACTCCCCAACGACTTCGCGAGGCTTGAGTCTGCGTCCATCGGGAGCCAAGCGCTCAATTAAACCTGCGAGCACACGCATCAGCGATAAATCTTTGTCGATCACCTCGAGCATGCCTGGCCGCAGCACTTTCACCGCGACGTGGCGACCATCGTGCAGGACGGCAAAGTGCACTTGGGCAATAGACGCCGACGCGACCGGATCTTTCTCGAAGTGGGCAAACAACTGTCCCGTTGGGGCGCCCAGAGCCGCTTCAACAAGCGCTGCAGCTTCGCTAGAAGGAAAGGGGGCGACACGATCTTGAAGGAGAGCTAACTCAT
>JBILJY010000073.1:0-11899 GCA_044376975.1 Burkholderiaceae bacterium
AGAATAACAATCTGCAAACGGTTTAAAAAATCGAAACTATCGATGCCCTCGGCTAACTCGACGCCAAGTAAGTTGCTGTACTTGCCACCAAATAGTTTACGGGCACGCTCATGTTGCGGATGGCTCTCTAGTCCTGGGTACGACACCCGCGCAACACTCGGATGCGTGACTAGAAACTTAGCCAAGGCCAGAGCATTACTGCTGATCTTATCCAAACGTAAAGACAAGGTCTCGGCGCCTACCGCAAGCCGATGCGCCGCATCAGCCGAGAGGGTTGCTCCCATATCACGCAAGCCTTTTTTCTTGATCTGTGTGATACCCCAGCCCTGGGACGGTCCCTTTTTGTAGACGTCCAAAATATTTGGAAACTGCGTCCAATCGTATAGCCCAGTATCCGTCAACGAGCCACCCAAGGCATTCGCATGACCGCCAATATGTTTGGACAACGAGTTCATCACAAGAGACGCGCCAACCGTGCGGGGCTGGAACAGCCAGGGCGATGTCAACGTATTGTCGACCACGTACACAAGCTTGTGCTCTGCACACAAACGCCCTAACCCTTCAAGATCTGCGACTTGTGTACCTGGATTTGCAATAGTCTCGGTAAATACCATCCGGGTATTCGGTTTAATCGCGGCGGCGGCAGCCGATACATCGGTAGGATCGACGAGTGTGACCTCAATGCCAAGATGCTCTAGCGTCCCAAACAAGCTATTTGTGTTTCCAAAAATAAACTGACTGGAAATCAAATGATCACCCGCGCGCAGCAAGGTGGTAAACAACGCAGATAACGCACCCATTCCTGTTGAGAAGGTCAGACTGATGCCCCCGCCCTCCATCGCAGACACTTTCTTTTCTAAGGCGTCAGTTGTGGGAGTTCCTTGACGTGCATAGGTATAGCCCGCTTTGCCTTGAAAGACTGCCGCTAACTCGCGCGCGTCAGAATAGGCATACTGCGTGGACGTATGAATCGGCTTGTGGACCGCCCCATGCTCTACGGAAAGGTGGCGATCATTATGCAAAATTCGCGTGGTAAAACCGTGCTTAGCCATTAGCATCTACCTACAAAACTGTGTTGATTAGTGTGATCATAAAACACTCTAGGCACCTCGCTGACGTACCGTTTCGTACAGACAGACGGCAGTCGCAACACTGACATTCAAACTTTCCACGCTACCAAGCATCGGGATGTGCACTAACTCGTCGCACGTGTCTCTAGTCAGGCGCCGCATGCCCTCGCCCTCAGCACCCATCACCCAGGCCATCGCGCGACGTCCATCGGTCTGGTGCATGCCCTGCGGTGCTTGATCGTCCGTACCAACTAGCCAGATGTCGCGATCCTTCAATTCTCGCATCGTCCTGGCGAGGTTCGTCACCATCACATAGGGTACAGACTCGGCTGCGCCGCACGCCACCCGCTGTACGGTGGTGTTTAGTCCAACGGCACGATCCCGCGGCGCCACGACGGCATGGACCCCAGCGGCATCCGCCGTACGCAGGCAAGCACCCAAATTATGGGGGTCTGTGACCCCATCTAGTACGAGCAAGAACGCGGGTCCCTCTAGCGCATCCAAGACCTCATCGAGATCGTCTGCCAGCTTGCGCACATCAGCAACGGCCACAACCCCCTGATGCCGAGAGCCTCCCGCTAGTCCATCCAAACGATCCGAACCCACTGGGTGAACCGTGCGCCCCGCCTTGGTGACCTGCTCGATGAACGCCTGCATCCGCTTGTCACGGCGCTGTGCTTCAACGTAGACCTCGCGGATCGAATCTGGCGCTTGGCGCAAGCGCGCAATGACGGCGTGAAAGCCGGCCAACATCTGAGTCGCTGCCATCGTAACTATTCCCTATCGTCCTTTACGAACTGCTTTTTTAGCGCCCGTACCCTTTGTGGCGCGTTGAATCTTTTTTGAAGGTCGCGCAGATTCTGACTTGGCCGCCTTCTTGGCCTGCGCACGTCGGACCTTCGCTATTTGACCTTTTAGTTCAGGCGGCTTTGTCGATGCCGCCTTTTTGACTCGACGCATGCCAGGCTCTTCGACACGACTCGCGGCTTTACGTAAAGCGACAAAGCTCGTACCCGCGACCAAGCGAAACTCAATGCGACGCGCTTCAAGATCTACACGCGCAACCTGGACCTGCACAGAATCCGTCAGTCGATAACGAATTCCTGTGCGTTCACCACGTAGTTCGTGCAAGGCTTCATTGAATTGAAAATACTCACTCCCAAGCTCCGATACGTGTACTAAGCCTTCAACGTGCAGCGTGTCTAAAGTCACAAAAATACCGAAGCTCGCAACGCCCGTGACTTTGCCGCTGAAGGTCTCACCCACACGTTCTTTCACGAACCAACACTTCAACCAGGCTTCGACGTCCCGCGACGCTTCATCCGCGCGACGTTCCGTCGCTGACAAGAGCAGGCCAAGCCTCTCCCACAGATCATGCTCATGCTCACGTTGGGTTGCGCCCGGTGCGGAAACCAACCCGTGCAACACAGGCTGATAACGCTCACCCTTTAACAGCGCTTTAATCACGCGATGCGTCACCAAGTCAGGGTAGCGTCTAATCGGAGAAGTAAAGTGCGTGTATGCGGGATAAGACAAGCCAAAGTGCCCAGCATTATCCGGTCCATAAATCGCCTGTTGCATTGACCGCAGACACATCGTTTGAAGTAATTGATAGTCTGGTCGGGATCGCGCACGCGCAAGCAATTCACCATAATCCTTCGCTGTGGGATCTGCACCGCCTCCCAGATGCAACCCTAAGGTGCGCAAAAACTCACGCAACGATTGCAGCTTATCTGGCGTCGGTCCCTCGTGTATGCGGTACAGACCAATATGCTTGCTGCGGAACATAAAATCAGCCGCACACGTATTGGCTGCGAGCATGCACTCCTCAATCAAACGATGCGCATCGTTGCGCGTCACGCCAACAATCTTTTCGATGCGTCCGAGCTCGTTGCACATGATTTTTGTTTCGACAGTGTCGAAATCAATTGCACCGCGCTCCTTGCGAGCCTGGCCCAGCAACTGAAATACCTCATACAAATCTTGTATTTGAGGCAAGACGTGCGACAAAGCTCGCGCAGCGGGGCCTTGCGGTTGCTGTAACGACTCCCAGACCTGGTTATAAGTTGTTCGCGCATGAGAGTGAATCACTGCGTTATAAAACTGATAGGCTGCCACGGTGCCGGCCTTGGCACCCGTCAGCGGAATAACCATGTCGCACACCAGCACTAAACGATCTACCTGCGGATTGAGTGAGCACAAGCCATTCGAAAGTTTCTCGGGCAACATTGGAATGACACGGCGCGGAAAATAGACGCTCGTGCCGCGCTCTCGCGCTGCATCATCCAAGGCATCTTCAGGTGTGACATAGTGGCTCACATCCGCAATAGCGACGAGCAAGCGCCAGGCAAGACGCTTGCGTCCTGTCCCTAGATCTACCTGCTCGCAATACACCGCATCATCAAAATCCCGCGCGTCCTCGCCGTCAATCGTGATAAACGCCACATCACGTAGATCGACGCGATCTTTTAAATCACTACGACGCACCGCATCAGGAAGCTTATCGGTTTGCTTGAGGGCTGCCTCAGAGAAATCAACCGGGACATCAAACTTACGCACAGCGATTTCGATCTCCATGCCGGGATCGTCGATCTCGCCAAGAATTTCCGCCACACGTCCCAAGGGCTGCGAATGGCGGGTAGGCTGCTCAACGATCTCAACAGAGACCACCTGCCCGTGCTGTGCTCCACCCGTATCACCTGGCGGAATCAACACATCGTGCTTGATCCGCTGATCTTCGGGAACAACAATTGTCGCTCCACGCTCATTAAGAAAACGACCGACTAATTTATTCGTGCGCCGCTCAATCACTTCTACGATTGTTGCCTCAGGTTTACCGCGATACTCGCCCGAGGGTTTGACCAACACACGGTCACCGTGCAACACCTTAAGCATTTCACGCGGCGACAAAAACAAATCCTGTCCACCACCATCACGGATTAAAAATCCGAAGCCATCGCGGTGCCCTTGAACACGACCCGCGACAAAATCAAGTTTGTTCGCAAGCAGCAACACACCCTTTCGGTTCGGCAGTAACTGCCCGTCGCGCTCCATTGCAGCGAGACGACGATCGAAACCCTTTTGCGTTTCGTCTGACGACAACTCGAGGCGTAACGCAAGATCCTCGGGCGACAGCGGCACGCCAGCCGAGCGCAACGCCTCGAGAATTTGTTCACGGCTCGGAACAGCCGAGTCGTAATCCGGTGGCAGTTCTGCAGGGACCGCAGCATTGCGGTTGTTCTTTGAATGAGGAGGTAGGCGATTTGCCAAAGCTTAGATCTCGCTTATAATGCGGTGCTTCTGGAGTACAGATAGGCCCAGGTGGCGGAATTGGTAGACGCGCACGGTTCAGGTCCGTGTGCCGCAAGGTGTGGAGGTTCGAGTCCTCTTCTGGGCACCATCGCAGTGTAAAGCATATTGGCTATCGCTTAAAGCTTCAAAGCGTTTTGCGCATCAGGATGTGAGCAATATTTGCATCCAAATACTCCTCCCCCTCTTGTGTAAAGCCATATTTGGTGTAGAAGCCCGTGGCGTGCGTCTGGGCGGACAGCACAACCTGCAAAAAACCTTGGGCACGCGCTTGTTCAATGAGCTCCAACAAAATGGCAGCCCCCGCGCCCTTACCCCGGCTAGACCGCAGCACGGCCATCCGACCAATATGACCATCTGGCAAAAGACGCCCAGTGCCGATGACGTCTCCCATCGCATCAAATGCTAACGCGTGCAAACACTGTGCATCGGCAGCGTCTAGCTCCTCTTCGAGCGGGACCTGCTGTTCGTTGACGAACACTTCAAAGCGTATCGCACTCGCCTCTGAGCGAAACTGATCCCAAGAACCCGTCTTCACTCGGAACAATTCGGGTCGAGCGCTCGCTGAGCGCTTTAAGCCGTCACCAGACATATTCATTGACTTACCTTTTTGAGTCAAAGTTTAGATTTTGCAGATTATCCATGTAATTGCTGGCAAGTTACACTTAAAAGTTCACAGGCTTAAACAATTACGATTCATGTTTACTGCGGTTATCAATGCTGCCTTTCCAGTCTTTGCGCTGATCCTCACGGGGTGGGTCTGTACAAAAGCAGGCTTACTCGGAGCAACGAGCCGAGAAGGACTCAATCGTTTTGTTATTTATCTTGCGCTACCGGCACAGCTTTTTACAACGATGTCGGCGACACCTCTTAGTGAGCTCGCAGAGCCTGGTTTTTTTGCAGCCTATGGGTTGGGCATCTTTGGAACGGCCGCACTGTATGCGCTTATCGCGCGTAGCAAAGGCGAGTCTGGGCTAGACCACATCATTAACGGCATGAGCTCTGCCTACAGCAATGTGGGCTTCATGGGGATACCGCTTTGTTTGATGGTGTTTGGGAAAGGCGGCCTTGGACCTTCCATCATCACAACACTTTTTACGGTTTCAGTGCTTTTTGCTGCCACGATCATGGTTGCAGATCTGCATAGGTTTTCGCATACATCCCCACTGACCGCGTTTAAAAATGTTGCACACTCGATGCTACGCAATCCGTTGTTACTTGCCCCTGCACTGGGTTTAGCTTGGTCTTACTTTCAATTAGATATGCCGCTGGCAGTCGGGCGCTATATTGAGCTGGTGAGTGACGCTGCTACGCCTTGTGCGTTAATTGCAATTGGTCTATTTCTTGGACAGACCTCAGGCTGGGGCCGTAACCCTATCGTTATCCGTATTGCCGTACTCAAACTCCTTGTGCAACCAGCGCTAACAGCTTTCTTGGTACTGTACGTATTTGAGATGCCTCGCCTCTGGCAACTAGTCGCGATCTTGGCCTCGGCACTTCCCGTGGGCACAGGCCCCTTTATGATGGCCCAGATCTACGATCGTGATGCTCAGGCAAGTGCGCAAGCCATCCTCGTTTCAACCGTTCTGTCGGTTTTTACCATTTCTTTACTGATCGCTTGGATCAGCCAGCAACTCCCAACTTAAGATACCAATCAAGTTTTTTTGGAGTTTTAACGATGCATGCGCTCCTCTCCCGTTTTGCAGTATTCGGTCTTTGTGTTGCGCTTAGCCTGTTTGCACCGCTCATCGCGCTCGGCTCACCAGCACCCACAGGTTGGTGGCTCCTAAGCATTGTCATGTGGGGTCTAACTGGCTTAGGCATTTGGGATATTTTTCAAACTCATC
The DNA here is from genome assembly GCA_044376975.1 of Burkholderiaceae bacterium. Taxonomy (GTDB): domain Bacteria; phylum Pseudomonadota; class Gammaproteobacteria; order Burkholderiales; family Burkholderiaceae_B; genus Zwartia. The sequence goes on from JBILJY010000073.1 coordinate 6,227, forward strand.
ACGCCGTTTTGCGTAATTACCCAATCATCGGCCACTTGCGCTATTTGTTTGAAGAGTCGCGTCCTGCAATACGACAATATTTTATTGAAGATGATCAGGCTGAAACACCTTTTTCGAGAGCCGATCGTTCTTTGGTGTATCAGCGCGCGAAACAAGAAATCGATAAACGTCCCTTCGGCACTCAGCTCGATGTTTACAGTGATCGCTACGAGTGGATCAATCACTCAATGACGCCAAGCAAGATAGCGGATAGCGACTTCAGAATTACCGTGGGAGGTCCTGACTGCACCAAGCCCCTATCTCTGTCGGTTCTAAATATTTCGGCAATGAGCTTTGGGGCACTCTCTGCTAACGCAATACTGGCGTTGAACCAAGGAGCGCGAGCCGGGAATTTTGCCCACGATACAGGCGAAGGTGGGATCAGCCGCTATCACAAAGAGCATGGAGGAGACTTAATCTGGAACATAGGCTCCGGTTACTTCGGTTGTCGGGATGAAGCAGGACGATTCTCTGAAGCCCGCTTCATTGAGAACGCCACCCGCGATCAAGTCAAAATGATTGAAGTCAAACTTTCGCAAGGAGCTAAACCAGGCTACGGTGGAATCCTTCCCGGAGGAAAAGTAACCGCTGAGATTGCCGCTGCACGAGGAGTGCAAGTCGGTCAAGACTGCAACTCACCTGCGACACACTCTGAGTTCGACAGCCCAGTGAGTTTATTGCAATTCATTGCGCGCCTACGACGCTTGTCTGGTGGAAAGCCTGTTGGTTTTAAGCTTTGCATTGGGCATCCCTGGGAATGGTTCGCAATTGCCAAAGCCATGGTCAAAACAGGGATCACGCCAGACTTCATCGTGATCGATGGCGCCGAAGGCGGCACAGGCGCAGCACCGATTGAGTTTGTCGATCATGTTGGAACGCCACTGCGCGAAGCGATTCGCCTCGTACATAACACCTTAGTAGGTTTAAATCTACGCGACCGTGTGAAGCTCGGCGCGTCTGGAAAGATCGTCTCGGCTTTTGACATGATGCGGGTTTTTGCACTTGGCGCCGATTGGTGCAACAGTGCGCGCGCCTTCATGTTTGCTATCGGATGCATCCAGGCACAGCAATGCCATACAGGTCGATGCCCGACTGGGGTCGCCACGCAAGACCCAGACCGCCAACGTGCGCTTGTTCCCGAAGATAAAGCTGTGCGAGTCGCACAATTTCATCACAACACACTGCATGCCCTGGCTGAGCTGCTACAAGCAGCCGGGCTTGAGCAACCGGCTGGGGTCACCACAAGCCATATTGCCCAACGCAAAGTCGACGATCGCGTTGCGCTGATGTCTGAAACCTACAGAAACATTGCGCCTGGCTCACTTTTGAACGACGAGCTCACGGGACGCGTCTTCGAGACCTGCTGGCCTATGGCCACCCCGGATAGCTTCAAGCCGCTGCTCTCACTACCCGAAAGCCTCACACGCGTCTAAATGACCAATCGTTTCTGAAGTTCAGTGATTTGCTCGGTCGAGTAACCAAACTCACGCATGAGCGCTTCCGTGTCAGATCCACGCGCAGGGGTCGCCGACCGAATCTCGCTGGGCGTGCGTGACAAACCTACGGGTTGACCAACAACTTTAATATCGCCAAGCTGCGGATGATGGACAGGAACGGCGATTCCTAGATGCTTTGTTTGCGGGTCGTCAAACACCTCATCCATGCGATAGATTGGACCACTCGCAACGCTTGCCTCCTCAAAACATCGAATCCATTCCTGGGTAGAACGCAAGCGCGTGATCTGCGATAGTTCTGCATTCAGTGGTACGCGATTAGCGGAGCGCAGTTTGCCCGTCTTGTACTCTGGGCGCTCTAACAAATGCTCGGCATGCATCGCTTTGCAAAGTCTTTCCCACATCTGCTGCGCGCCAGCGCCAGCGATATTGATGTGGCCGTCTGAAGTCTCAAACACCCCGGTCGGAATGGAGGTAGGATGATCATTACCCGCCTGCTCTGGAACTTCTTTGCCAATGAGCCAACGCGCCGCCTGAAAATCTAGCATTCCTATCATCGACTCAAGCAAAGACGTCTGTACCCACTGACCTTGCCCAGACTCCTCGCGCTCGAGCAAAGCCGTCAAGATACCGAGCGCACAATACAAGCCTGTCGCCGAATCCGCCACCGCAATACCCGCGCGAACAGGCCCTTGTCCCGGCAAACCCGTGACAGCCATCAGACCACCCATCCCTTGAACAATTTGATCGTAACCAGGACGCTTTGCGTAGGGGCCATCCTGCCCGAACCCCGACACACTCGCATACACCAGACCAGGATTCGTTAGCTTGAGCGACTCATAGTCAATACCCAATCTGAACTTAACGTCCGGACGGAAGTTCTCGATAATCACATCCGCTGTATCAGCCATTTTTTTAAAAATCGCCAAGCCTTCAGGATCTTTAAGATTTAGCGTCAGACTTTTTTTATTACGGTGCAAGTTTTGAAAATCAGGACCCAGACGACTATCTCCCCAACCGTCACTAACACCTAAGCCTTCGGGTGTCTCAATCTTAATAATTTCGGCGCCCCAATCACCCAATTGACGCACTGCTGTCGGACCAGAACGCAACCGCGTTAAATCTAGAACTCGAAATCGTGCAAGAGGCCCTTTTCTGACACCCGTACTCATGGTTGGCTACTCCGTTGTTGCTTGGCAACTTCTCCCCATCTCTTGTAATCCTGCCGGATGAGCTCGGAAAAACCCTGAGGCGTGGAAGTCTCCACGTCAAAACCAGCGGCAACAAGTGACGCACGCACATCTGGCATTGCAAGCACTAAATTAATATGATGATTTAACTTTTGTACGATAGACGCTGGTGTCGCTGCAGGCACAGCCAGGCCATACCACCCCTTGGCTTCAAACTCGGGGAACCCTGACTCCGCAGCCCCTTTCACCTCTGGCAGTGCGGTCACACGCTGATTACCCGTCACTGCCAGCGCCTTCAGTTTTCCTGCCTTTACCAATGGGATAGCGGAAGGCAGACTTGCCACCATGACATCGATATCTCCCCTAGACAACTCGACAACGGCTGTCGTTGCGTTTTTGTAAGGGATGTACAGCATCTTTGTTTTGACGAGCGTCTGAAACAAAACACCAATCAATTCAGTCTGGGACGACGTTGAAGCAAATGTTGCACCACCTGTCTTTTTACGTGCGAAGTCCGCAAACTCTTTTAATGAGTTATAGGGCGCATCGGGATACGTCACGATAAGATACGGTTGCGTTACCCCAAGGGCCACGCCTGCAAAATCCTTCAACGGGTCGTAGCCTAAATCCTTATGCACAAATGGATTGACTGCAAACGTACTCGTGAAAGCCAAGGTCATGGTGTACCCATCGGGTGCCGACTTAGCACCGAACGTCGTCCCAATACCGCCTTGTGCGCCTGGCTTGTTTTCAACGATGACGGACTGTCCTAATTCCTCACCGAGCTTGGAGGCGACCACGCGAGCGAAGGCGTCGGTCCCACCCCCAGCCGCATTCGGAACCACAATGCGCAACGGCTTGCTGGGGAATGCGGCCTGCTGTGCCAGCGCGTTACTGCCCACACAAAAAACGAACATCAAAAGTGCGATAAAGTGTCGCATAGCTTGTCTCCCTGGGTCATAGTATTTTTTATGCTATCGAGCATACAGGACTGCGTCGCGTTCTGGAAACTATTTATCGCAGCAAAGGAAACACCCTCAATGTCCGTTCGTCCGAATACTTCCGAACCCGCTAGCGCCGAGCCTACTACGCCAGAACTAAGGATCGACGGATCCATCGCGACCATTCGCTTACGCAATCCCGCCTATGCAAATAGGTTAAGTCCTAACGACTTGGATGTGATCCGGGCACATATCGATACAGTGAACAAAAGCGCACAAGTGCTCGTGCTTAAGTTCGTTGCAGACGGGAAGTATTTCTGCAGTGGCTATGACATATCGTCCTTGGCGGCTGACGCTGCCCCCTCCTCCCTTTATTTTGGGGACACCGTTGACATCGTAGAACGCGCCAGACCAGTCACAATCGCTGCAATCAATGGTGGCGTCTATGGTGGCGGCACTGATTTAAGCTTAGCTTGCGACTTTCGCGTTGGCGTACCAGACACAAACATGTTTATGCCCGCGGCAAAACTAGGCTTACATTTCTACCCCGGTGGGATGGTTCGCTACGTCACGCGCCTGGGCCTAAACAATGCGAAGCGGCTTTTTCTAACCTGCGAAAAAATTCTTGCTCCCGAAATGCTATCTATCGGTTTCTTAAATGAAATCGTAGCTGCTGACGCTCTCCAGTCGCGAGTTGACGAGCTAAGTGCCCAACTCGCTGGCATGGCACCTCTGGCCTTGCTGGGCATCAAGAAGCACCTTAACCTAATCGCCCGAGGTCAGCTCGACGACGCCGCGATTCGTGCTGCAGTATTGCACTCCGAGCAGTCTGAAGACATGAAAGAAGGCGCGCTAGCCTGGAAGGAAAAGCGCGCTGCGAAGTTCACTGGCGACAACCCTAAAGATAAGTAAAAAACTTCTTGGACTATCTCTCAACCGTGAGGACGTAATGACCAAAAAACCTAAAGTTGCACTGATTAGCACGGGTGGCACCATCACCTCAATGAGCACGATTGGTGAGCTCGATGTCTTTGAGTACAGTTCCACGGGAACTCGACTCGATGCGAATCAGATGCTGGAAAAATTCCACCACTGTAAGACGATCGCCGACGTCATCGCCGTACCCTTTGACACACTGCTATCAACAGCCGTGAGCTTTCCGGAATGGAAACGCCTCGCGCAAACGATCACAGACCTACAACAAAACCATCCTGACTTAAGTGGCGTTGTTATTCTTCATGGCACCTCTTCCATGGAAGAAACGGCCTATGCACTCAGCCTCACGCTCAAGACTGATTTGCCAGTTGTACTGACGGGATCTCAGCGACCTGCGAGTGCGATGTCCTCTGATGCAGGCTTCAATATTTTTAACGCAGTCCGTATTGCGAGTACACCCGAAGCACGTGAAATGGGCGTGATGATTGCGCTCAATGATGAAATCCATGCTGCGCGGGAAGTCACGAAGAGCTCAAACGGAAGATTACAGACTTTCGTTTCACATGACTTCGGCGTACTTGGTCATGCGGATGGCGACCGTATTGTGTTCTATCGCAAACCGGCTCGACGCCATAATCCAGACACAGAATTCGACATTCTTAAGATGTCTGCATTCCCCCGGGTTGATATCGCCTACAGCTACGCGGGTGATGATGGGACTGCGATCAATGCTTTTGTGCAAGCCGGGGCAAAAGGTATTGTTGCAGCAGCCTTCGCACCAGGTCTACTCACTCCGCAGGAAGACATCGCAATGCGAGCGGCTGTCAAAGCCGGTGCACGCGTAGTGATTTCTTCTCGCGCGGGTTCAGGTCGAACCTTCGCGCCCACAAAGTCGAAAGAGGCTGGCTACTTGCAAGCTGACAACCTCAATCCACAAAAAGCACGTGTACTGCTGGGATTGGCCCTAGCTGTCACCCAAGACCCGGAGCACTTACAACGTATCTTTGATCAGTACTAACGCAAACAGGCGGCCCCTAGCGAAGTGCCGCCTCGATGAGTTGTCGCGCAATACTGACTGGATCTGGCAGCAAAGGTAACGCCTCGCGCGAGAAC
>JBILJY010000238.1:0-3374 GCA_044376975.1 Burkholderiaceae bacterium
CTCCAACATAGCGATGAATCATTTCGATCCAGGCTTTGGGTAAAGTGACTGGACCGTCAGGCATTGCCTTAGCGGCTTCACGGATGGAATCCAGCGCACCAATTGGCGTGACACTGCCGTAACAGCCGGGCCAATCTGGGCAGCCTAAGCCAGAATCCGTCAGGCGTACAAAGGCACCAAACATAATCAGGTCAAGCGTCAAAAACCATGTCAAAAAGACGAGGCGCCGGTAACGCGCACGCGCGGATTGCGGCCCAGAAGTATTCGTTGTAGCGAGTTCAGTCATTGCGCGACTACCCAATCCTTGAGTTCGCAAGCAACTTACGTAACTCATTACGAAACTTCTCGGGATCTGCCTCCGGCGGATACTGCAAGATCAAGTTACCCAAGGGATCAATAATCCACATCGGTTTACGAAGCGCTTCGGGCGCCTCTGCCGCTGAAGCCTGCGGTAACAAGAATTGCTTCAATACCTCTGGCTTGATGCGCACCATCACTGTCCCTTTGTATGCTTCGAGCACCTTCTCCGGAACAGGTTGATCATCGGTAATGAACCATACGCGCATCAACCGCTCGACATGCTTGCCCTGGCTGGCATGCGAGTTGCGCAAAATGAAAAGCTTACGTGCACACGATTCAGGACACGCTGCGTCATCCGCAGCTAGCAATAACCATTTGCCTTTAAGCGAAGCCAGGTCAAACGGCTTGCCGTCGAGTGTAGTCGCTGGCAGCGCCGTTGCACTCGGAATAGGCCGCTGTGGCTGGATCAGCGTGCCGTAACTCACACTACCTTCAGGACGCAAGCTTGGGTTGAAATAAACCAGTAGCGCCGCAACCAAAGGGGCTAGGCTCATCAGAAAAATGACGATCAACGTTCCACGGCTGCGCCGCTTGTTGCTTGGTAAAGTTTTCGACTCAACAGAGGTATTCACAAACATCCCACTTATTTAATTTGTCGGCGTCTACGAAAGACAAACCGCCACAACACCACACAGAACGCGACCGCTGCAATCCCCGCAAAACCAAACCATTGCGTTGCGTAACCCACATTCTTATCCGCATCCAACGAGGGCTTGGGCCAATTGCGCGAGAGGCCTTCCTGCACTGGACTGTTTTGTAGCAACACCACAGGTAAAAATTTTAATCCCGTCCGTTCCGCCAAGGAGTCCAGGTCAAGATTTTGTACACGTACTAAGCTAGAAGTATCCACCCAGCCAGAGTCGGCTGCAGCAATACCCTTCCATGTAGAAGGCAAACCACTGTCCTCCCCCTTTTTGCTTGTCCACAACTCAAACAACCTCGGCACGCGCAAGGACATTTCTCCCTCAACAGTGTGCATACTCAACTGCGTTGCTATTTTAGGCGCTTGCTCGGTCCCGATCGGACGGGGTATCCAGCCACGCAAAACTAAGACAGCGACCCCATGCTCAAGTATCAGGGGGGTAGCGAGCCACAGTCCTGGGCGCCCATCCAAATTTCGGTTGTCCACCATGACACTAAACTGCGCCGCCCAATGTCCAGAGGCCGAAGCGGCACGCCAAGGCTGAACCGACTCGAGCGTCATGTCGGGACGCATCACCAGTGGCGCGGCCAAACGGCCTCGCTCAATTTCTGCGCTAATCGCGCGCCGCTCGTCGGCACGACTTAACTGCCACCTCCCAAGTGAGGCACAGACAAGCACAACGATCCCGAGCAGCAGTAACGCAAGCACAGTGAGCTTATTGGACGCTGGGTGTTGCATGTCTGCGATAATTCCTTTTTATCTGGGGGATTTAATGCGTATCTTCGTGATTATTGCGTTCATTGGAATTCTCGGCAGCCTTGGCTCGGCACTGTTTTATTTGATGCGAGACAAAGGAACTTCAAACAAGACGGTCAACGCGCTCACGCTGCGCATCGGGATTTCGGTTGCGCTGTTTCTGTTCCTGCTTTTTTCGCACTGGATGGGCTGGATAGAAACAACAGGCTTCCAACGTTAAGAAGGGTACTCAAAATAAAAAAGAGGCCAGCAAGGCCGGCCTCTTTTATGAACAATGCTCAAACTGGCGGCTTAAAACCAATATACAAATATGTACAGCCCGAGCCACACAACGTCCACAAAGTGCCAGTACCACGCAGCCCCTTCGAAACCGAAGTGATTATCTGCCGTGAAATGGCCTTTCAACAGGCGGATCCAAATCACAGTCAGCATTGTTGCGCCCAAAAGCACATGAAAGCCGTGAAAACCTGTCAACATAAAAAATAACGAGCCGAAGGCACCAGAATTGAACTTTAGGTTCAAATCTGTGTAGGCATGGTAATACTCATAGCCTTGACAAACGACGAAGATGAAGCCGAGTACGATCGTCGCAAACAACCAAAAACTAGCTTTGCTACGATGATTTTCACGTAAGGCGTGGTGCGAAATCGTCAGCGTCACGCCCGAGCTCAACAACAGCGCGGTATTGATGGTCGGCAACCAGAACGGCCCCATTGTTTGGAAGGACTCGACAACACCAGCTGGACCCAGGTTAGGCCACACTGCGTTGAAGTCTGGCCACAATAATTGCTTGTGATCCAAATCGCCGAGCCAGGGCAAGGTGACGGTCCGTGTGTACCAAAGCGCGCCAAAGAACGCAGCAAAGAACATCACCTCTGAGAAAATGAACCAGCTCATACTCCAGCGATACGAGACATCGATGCGCTTACTGTTCATGCCAGTCTCAGACTCGTGAATCGCGTCTCCAAACCATTGGTAGAGGACAACAAACAAGCCGAGCAAGCCGACCAACACTGCCCATTTCGCGGAGTCAATACCGTTTACCCACGCAGAGGCGCCGAGCATAACGATCAAAAGACAGACACTCGCGCGCACAGGATGGGCTGAGTCTGGGGGCACGTAGTAATACGGCGCCTCTTTAACGTGGGCAGAGTGGGGTGCACTCATAGTGTTCTCCATGCTACAAATAGTTAAATTATTTAAAACTAGCCAGTACCCAACCAACGATTGTCAACAGGCTGGTTACAAACAGCACTCCAAACAGCAAACCGGCGATCACAAGATGGACAGGATTCAGCTTAGCGATGTCTTCTTGGTACCCAGTTCCCTTCCTGACCCCAAGCATTGCCCAGGCGATAGCCTTGAGCGTCTGAAAGAAGTTCAGCTTGCGCTGAGCTAACTGCTTGAGGTCATCGCTCATAACTTCTCTTTGTCCGTTATGTTCAAGCAAAAAAGTGCGTGTAAAACTGACGTCCTATCGTCCACCCAAACAACGCAAGCACGAGCACTAGAAATATCAAACCTGCGCGCTTGTTTTTCTTACGTTGCTCTGGTGTCATCCCCATCGCCTTACTTAACCTGAGGGGGTGTTTCGAAAGTATGGAATGGCGCAGGC
>JBILJY010000239.1:0-3271 GCA_044376975.1 Burkholderiaceae bacterium
TTCATCAGTGTGCTGACGGACCCGACCATGGGTGGCGTTTCCGCGAGCTTCGCCTTTATGGGCGATGTGGTGATTGGCGAGCCCAAGGCGTTGATTGGTTTTGCAGGGCCACGGGTCATCGAGCAGACCGTGCGTGAAAAACTGCCTGAAGGTTTTCAGCGTTCGGAGTTCTTGCAACAAAAAGGTGCCATCGATATGGTGCTAGATCGTCGCCAACTGCGCGAAGAGTTGGCGCGCCTGATGGCGATCATGACGAATCAAGCGGCGGACGTTGTTACTGCCTAACTCAAACGCCGTTGCCCGGGACGCAGTCCCGGGACTTACACAGCTGACCTAGACGCGAGTCTCTACTTGGACGAGTGGTTCGCTTGACACGATGACTGCCGGCTTGCGTGCACGGCCGAGCTGTACAGCTACGATCACCTGATTTGCCTTTGCTTGCGCCACACGAGCAGGATCGCTCTCAACCCATTGCAGACCAGCAGATTGCACAATTGCGTGCAAGGCAGCTGTATCAAGTGCTGGAGTGATTACGATCGGCTGCGCCGCAACTGGTGCAGCAACTGGCGCAGGAGCGGCTGTTGCTACTGGTACCGGTGCAGTGACCACAACGGGTTCAACAGCGACAGGTGCAGCGACAGCCGGTGCAGCAGCTATGGGTTGTGTAACAACAGGTTGAGCAACTGCGGCAGGTTGAGGTGCTGCAGGTTCGGTTGCCTGGGCTGTTGCAGCCGCGGTTACAGCCACAGCACTTGCTGGCTCAACGTATTGCATCGGTGCATTAGAGAGCCCTGGCGTGGACGTATGCCCAAAACTACGCTCGTCTTGTTGGCTTAACTGCGGGGTTGGCGTGACATGCGTCTGAATTGGAACATTGTCTGCACCGTTTTGTTGTGCATTTTGTTCCTGCCCATCGCCCTCAAAGCCTGACCCATCATCTTGACCACGACGGCCACGACGGCTGCGACGACGGCGGCGCTTACGTTCTGGATCGGACTGGTCGCCCTCGTCGTCGTTAAAGCTTGTGGCTGGACCTTGTTGCAGGTTGTTTTGTTCGTCTGCGGCAGCGGAAGGATTGCCGGCTGGACGAGGTCCTTGTTGTGGACGACGCTCGTTTGGCTGAGTGGTGCCGTCAGCTTGTTGGCCATCCGCAGTCGATTGCTCGTTGCGTGTGTCCAGACCTTCGTCGCGACGGTTACGTCCACCGCGGCGACGGTTACGTCCGCCATTGCGACCGTTGTCATCGCCCGCTTGCTCGCTACCCTCTGCACGTGGTGCCTGAGCGCTACGCTCATCTTCACGTGATGGGCGGCGACTGTCGTTTTGGCCCGTCGCTTCATTGCTGCCATTACGTCCATCACCGCGTGCTTCGTTACGATTGTCTGGGCGACGTCCGCGACCATTACGGTTTCCTCCGCGGCGATCGTTTTGGCCATTGCGCCCGCGCTGTTCGCGCGACTCTGAGGGCTTGGCTTCTTCGGCTTTCTTTTCTTCCGAAGAGCCTCCCGATAACCAACTAAAAAACCGTTTGAATAACCCGGGTGAGGCCTCTGATGCGTCTGGTTTTTTGGTGGGTGTCGATGAAACAGGCGCAGGCTGTGCTGGCGTAATACCTTTGACCAACGCTTCGGGCTTGGCCTTTACTTCCTGCTCTTTTGGTGCCCAGCTCATATCGGTCGAAGGGGCATCGACGAGTTCGAAGCTAGTCTTCAGATCTTCTAGGCGTGGGTCGTCGTGACGCAAACGCTCGATGTGATGATGCGGTGTTTCGAGGTGACGATTAGGGATCAGAATCAAGTTAACTTTGAGTCGTGATTCGATCTTGGTGATGTCTGAACGCTTCTCGTTAAGCAGGAAAGTTGCGACGTCGACAGGCACTTGTGCGTGCACCGCGGCTGTGTTTTCTTTCATGGCCTCTTCTTGCAGCAGGCGCAGTACTTGCAGTGCGCTGGATTCTGCATCGCGGATGACGCCGGTGCCGTTACAACGTGGGCAGGTGATGTGTGACCCTTCGTTCAGGGCTGGGCGCAGGCGCTGACGCGAGAGTTCCATCAAGCCAAAGCGCGAGATCTTGCCCATTTGGACGCGGGCACGATCAAAGTGCAGTGCGTCGCGTAGGCGGTTTTCAACGGCACGCTGGTTTTTGGTGTCTTCCATGTCGATGAAATCGATCACGATCAAGCCACCTAAGTCGCGCAGACGCAATTGGCGAGCGACTTCGTCGGCAGCCTCTTGGTTGGTACGCAGTGCGGTTTCTTCAATGTCGGCCCCACGCGTGGCCCGAGCAGAGTTCACGTCAACCGCAACGAGCGCCTCAGTGTGGTCGATCACCACCGAGCCGCCTGAAGGTAGATCCACTGTACGAGAGTAAGCCGTCTCAATCTGATGCTCGATCTGGAATCGAGAAAACAGTGGCACGTCATCGCGGTAGCGTTTGACGCGCTGCACGTTGTCCGGCATCACGACGCTCATAAACGCAGTCGCCTGGTCGGCGATGTCGTCAGTATCGATCAGAATTTCGCCGATATCTGGTGAGAAGTAATCGCGGATGGCGCGAATGACCAGACTGGATTCGAGATAGATCAGAATCGGAGCAGGGTTGTCTTTGGCAGCACCGTCGATAGCGGTCCAGAGCTGCATGAGGTAGGACATGTCCCACTGCAGTTCTTCGGCGTTACGTCCAATGCCAGCAGTGCGCGCGATGATGCTCATGCCTGGCGGGATGGTGAGTTGGTCCATCGCTTCGCGCAGCTCTTGGCGCTCTTCGCCCTCGACGCGACGTGATACGCCGCCACCGCGTGGGTTGTTAGGCATCAGAACCAGATAACGGCCGGCCAGCGAAATGAAGGTGGTCAGGGCAGCACCCTTGTTGCCACGCTCTTCTTTTTCGACTTGGACGATCAGTTCCTGACCTTCGCGCAGCGCATCTTGAATGCGGGCGGTGCGAACATCTACGCCTTCTTTAAAGTAGCTACGTGCAATTTCCTTAAATGGCAAAAAGCCGTGGCGGTCTTCGCCGTAGTTAACGAAACAGGCCTCAAGGCCGGGTTCGATGCGGGTGATGACACCCTTGTAAATATTGCCTTTACGCTGTTCGCGGCCGGCGATTTCGATATCGAGGTCGATGAGTTTTTGTCCATCGACGATCGCAACGCGCAGTTCTTCTTGGTGCGTTGCATTAAACAACATTCGCTTCATGAGAGGTTTCTCCGTTTAAATGGCGCGCCGTAACACGGCGCGCAGCCACGCGCTACTGGCTGCGAAACACTGA
>JBILJY010000074.1:0-11521 GCA_044376975.1 Burkholderiaceae bacterium
GCCAAGGCCGGCGCCAACGTGTCGCAAATGCATTACGCTCGCCGGGGAATCATTACTCCGGAAATGGAATTTGTGGCGATTCGCGAGAATCTGCGTCGCGAGCAATACATTGAAAGTGTGCGTGCGACGGGACCCGAAGGCGAGAAAATGGCCAAGCGTATGCTGCGCCAGCATCCCGGCGAGTCCTTTGGCGCGTCGATTCCTCACCTAATTACACCCGAGTTCGTGCGCGATGAAATCGCACGCGGCCGCGCAATCATCCCTGCGAACATCAATCACCCTGAAGTTGAACCGATGGCAATCGGACGTAACTTCTTAGTCAAGATCAACGCAAATATTGGTAACTCCGCAGTGAGCTCTGGGATTGCCGAAGAAGTTGAAAAAATGACCTGGTCGATTCGTTGGGGTGGCGACACCGTGATGGACCTGTCGACAGGCAAACATATTCACGAAACGCGCGAGTGGATTATTCGTAACTCCCCCGTGCCGATTGGCACAGTGCCAATCTATCAGGCGCTCGAAAAAGTTGACGGCAAGGCCGAAGACCTGACGTGGGAGATCTTCCGCGATACGCTGATCGAACAGGCTGAGCAAGGCGTGGACTATTTCACAATTCACGCCGGTGTGCGTCTGCCCTTTATTCCGATGACTGCAGACCGTATGACAGGAATCGTGTCACGCGGCGGCTCAATCATGGCGAAGTGGTGTCTGGCACATCATAAAGAGAGCTTCTTGTACGAACGCTTTGAAGAAATTTGCGAAATCATGAAAGCCTACGACGTGAGCTTCTCGCTTGGCGATGGCTTGCGCCCTGGCTCAGGATTCGATGCGAACGACGAAGCACAGTTTGCAGAGCTCAAGACCTTGGGCGAACTCACCAAGGTTGCTTGGAAGCACGACGTGCAAGTCATGATCGAAGGCCCAGGTCACGTGCCGATGCAGCTGATCAAAGAAAACATGGAGATGCAGCTCAAGCACTGCGACGAGGCGCCCTTCTATACCCTGGGTCCGCTGACCACTGACATCGCGCCGGGCTACGATCACATCACCTCGGGCATTGGTGCTGCGTTGATTGGCTGGTACGGTACGGCCATGCTTTGTTATGTCACGCCAAAGGAACACCTCGGCTTGCCAAACAAAAAGGACGTCAAAGACGGGATCATTACCTATAAGATTGCCGCGCATGCGGCGGACTTGGCCAAGGGCCATCCAGGCGCGGCGATTCGTGACAATGCGCTTTCTAAGGCGCGTTTTGAATTCCGCTGGGATGATCAGTTCAACTTAGGCCTTGACCCTGATACCGCAAAAGATTTTCATGACGAGACCTTGCCCAAGGACTCAATGAAAGTGGCGCACTTCTGTTCGATGTGCGGTCCACATTTCTGCAGCATGAAAATCACGCAAGACGTACGCGACTATGCGAAGAAACAAGGCTTAGAGAACGACGCGGCACTCAAAGCCGGTATGCAGGAGAAAGCGATTGAGTTTGTGAAGAAGGGCTCCGAGATCTATCACAAGACCTAACTGAGCAAGCGGGATCTACTGATGTCAACGACCAGACTATCTCTCGTCAACGCCGCAAAGGGCGTTGGCTGTCTGGTCATTGTCATCCACCACTTGGCGGTTTATGGACCGATGTCTGAAGTGATCGGTGCTCAGTATCCAAAACTGATCGAAGCACTGATTATCTACGGCAAGCTCGCAGTCCAAATGTTTTTTGTCTTTGGCGGCTATTTTGTTGCCGCACAAATGGCGCCTCGGGCTGCGCCTACCGCAGTCGTAGCGCCCGCGCTCATCTGGAAACGCTACAAGCGGCTGATTACTCCCTTTGTCTTTGCCGTGACACTCGCGGCACTTATTACGGCGCTGGTACGTCCCTGGTTTATCCATGACTCACTGTCGGCCGCGCCAACCTTTGGTCAGCTGCTTGCTCACGTTTTTTTACTCTATGACCTGATTGGTTTGGAAGCGCTTTCCGCAGGGGTTTGGTATGTCGCGATTGATTTTCAACTGTTCGCGTTGACGGCGGTTTTTACTGCGCTGTGCTGGCGAATGTCTGCGAGTCTGCAACGCGTTTATCCACTGATCATCATTGCGCTCACGACCTTTTCTCTTTGGGTGCTGAACCGCAATGATGCCCTCGAGGCCTATGCGCCATTTTTCTTTGGTTATTACGGCTTGGGCGTGCTGGCCTATTGGACAGCGCACACACGCTTAGGTCGGTTTGGGCTGGTATTGATCGCGCTGCTTGGTGTGGTGGCGTTATGGCTGGAGTTTCGCAAAGCGGTCGCGACCGCCACGATCACGGCCTTGCTGCTAGCGCTTGCCGATTTGCGCGGCCGACTCGAACACTGGGGTGATCACCCCGCACTGAACTGGCTAGGCGAGCGCTCTTACTCCATTTTTTTAATTCACTACGGCATCTGCATTGGCATCAATGCGCTGTGGAGTCTCTGGTTCCCGACCGGCCTGTGGATCAATGCGGCGGGTATCGTTGTCGCGGTCGGCCTATCCTTAGCGGCGGGCGCCTTACTGTATCGCCTCGTCGAAACACGCAACAATGCGTTGGGCCTTAACGCACGAACTGGATTTCTGGTGGCAGCAGTCGCCCTCACCTTGGTGCTTGAGCGGTCTATCTAGAGCGAGTTAGCCTAAGTTAGGCGCCAAGGTCCGTTTGACGTCTTTCTCGGTACGCCCAGAACGCTTCACGTAATCCTCGACTTGATCCTCACCAATCGGGCCCACGCTGAAGTACTGCGACTGTGGATGACTGAAATAAAAACCTGACACACTCGCGGCGGGATGCATCGCGTAACTTTCTGTCAGCATCATGCCGATGTCTGCGCCGTCTAAGACTTCGAACATTTCACGCTTGACGACATGCTCGGGGCATGCGGGATAGCCTGGCGCTGGCCGAATACCCACATACTGTTCCTTAATCATCTGCTCGTTCGTCAGTGCTTCGTTCGCGGCGTAACCCCACAAATCTTGACGTACGCGCGCATGGAGAGCTTCAGCGAATGCCTCTGCCATGCGGTCGGCTAACGACTTAAACATAATGGAAGAGTAATCGTCGTTCGCACGTTCAAACTCCTGCTCTTTCTTATCGACGCCGATTCCAGCGGTGACCGCAAACAGGCCGATGTAGTCCATCACGCCAGAAGATTTAGGCGCAATAAAGTCGGCCAAGCATTTGTTTTCAACGCCCTCGCGCTTGATGCCTTGTTGGCGCAAGCCGCGCCACGTAAACAAAACCTTCTCGCGCGTTTCGTCTTGATAAATCTCGATATCGTCATCATTAACGGTATTGGCCGGATAGAATGAAACCACACCATTCGCAGTTAACCAGCGTCCATCAATCATCCGCTTAAGCATCGCCTGGCCATCGAGATGGACTTTACGCGCCTGCTCACCCACGATATGGTCATCGAGGATGGTGGGAAACTGACCAAACAAACTCCACGTTTGAAAGAAAGGGGTCCAGTCAATAAAGCGGGCAAGCTCAGCCAAATCAAAATTCTTAAATGTACGACGCCCAATAAACTTGGGCCGGGGCGGTTGATACACAGACCAATCAAACGCTGGCTTGGCGGCACGTGCATCTGTCATTGACATCAAGGGTGCGATCTGACGATTAGCATGGCGGCGGCGCACGTCTTCGTACTCAACAGCCAACTCTTCGAGATAGGTATTCGCCGTCTCTGACACGAGGTTCTGCGCAACACCCACAGAGCGACTCGCGTCCGGAACATAAATAACAGGGCCTTCGTAGTGGGGGGCAATCTTCACGGCCGTGTGCACACGACTGGTCGTCGCTCCACCAATCATGAGCGGGATCTTGCGGCTACGGAAGTACTCATCGCGCTGCATCTCGCTTGCGACATACGCCATTTCTTCAAGGCTAGGTGTAATGAGTCCAGACAAACCAATCACATCGGCTTTCTCGGCCTTGGCACGTGCCAAAATTTCGGCAGCAGGGACCATGACACCCATGTTGATGACTTCAAAGTTATTGCACTGAAGCACAACCGTGACAATATTCTTACCGATATCGTGCACATCGCCTTTGACGGTCGCGATCACGATCTTGCCTTTAGCGCGGACATCGCCCCCAGCCGCGGCAATTAATTTTTTCTCTTCCTCAATGAAGGGCACCAAGTGTCCAACGGCCTGCTTCATCACACGGGCAGATTTAACAACCTGCGGCAAGAACATTTTGCCTTCGCCAAACAAATCGCCGACGATATTCATGCCGTCCATCAACGGGCCTTCGATGACCTCAATGGGTCGGCCGCCGCGGTCAGCGATTTGTTGGCGAATCTCTTCGGTATCTTCAACAATGAATTGTGTATTGCCATGGACCATCGCATGCGCTAGGCGCTTTTCAACGGCCTGCTCTCGCCAAGTGAGGTCTTCTTCACGCTTGGTGCCCGAACCCTTAACGGAATCCGCAAAAGCAACCAAGCGCTCGGTCGGTGTGCGTGTGTCGGTTGGGTCTGTATGTCCGACCGGCTGAGCGCGATCGAGCACCACGTCTTCGACGAGATCACGTAATGCAGGAGGCAGTTCCGCATACACGCCCAACTGACCGGCATTGACGATACCCATCGTCATGCCTTCGCGGATGGCGTAATACAGAAAGACAGTGTGAATCGCTTCTCGCATCGGCTCATTGCCGCGGAACGAAAAGCTTACGTTTGATACGCCACCGGAAATACGCGCATGCGGCAACGACGCACGAATCCATTTCGTCGATTCGATGAAATCCACCGCATAATGATTATGCTCATCGATGCCCGTTGCGATCGCGAAGACGTTTGGATCAAAAATAATATCTTCGGGCGGAAAGCCCACAACATCGACCAGCAGACGGTAAGCGCGCGTACAGATTTCTTTGCGGCGTTCAAGCGTATCGGCCTGACCTTTTTCGTCAAAAGCCATGACCACCGCTGCCGCGCCGTAGCGACGACATAGCTGCGCTTGTTTAAGGAAGGGCTCTTCGCCCTCTTTCAGCGAAATCGAATTGACAATCGACTTGCCCTGCACGCACTTGAGGCCTGTTTCGATCACCGACCACTTCGAGCTGTCGATCATGACCGGCACGCGCGCGATATCGGGCTCAGATGCAATCAGATTCAAAAACTTGTGCATGCAGGCCAACGAGTCCAACATGGCTTCATCCATGTTGATGTCGATAATCTGCGCACCGCTTTCGACTTGTTGGCGCGCGACAGCAACCGCTTCGTCGTATTTCTCTTCACGAATCAGACGTGCAAACATTTTGCTGCCGGTCACGTTGGTACGCTCACCCACGTTAACAAACAGTGTGGCGTCATCAATATTTAAGGCCTCGAGGCCCGACAGTCTGGTTTTGACTGCGATATCTGGTACGACACGAATCGGACATACACACACTTTTGCTGCAATCGCCGCAATGTGCTCAGGCGTCGTTCCGCAACAGCCGCCCACCATATTGACGAAACCTGCGCGTGCGAACTCTTCAAGCAAGCTCGAGGTATCTGCAGGGGTTTCGTCGAAGCCCGTCTCACTCATCGGATTAGGCAGACCTGCGTTGGGGTATACACACACGTAGGTATCGCAAATCTTGGAGAGCTCGGCAATGTATGGACGCATCAGGGCCGCGCCCAGTGCGCAGTTCAACCCGATCGTAATCGGACGCGCATGCCGCACAGAATTCCAGAACCCTTCCACTGTCTGACCCGACAAAATACGACCAGAGGCGTCCGTGACCGTACCGGAGATCATGACGGGCAGGCGCTCACCGCGCGCGTCGAACACTTCTTCGACCGCAAAAATTGCGGCCTTTGCATTAAGCGTGTCAAAAACTGTTTCGATCAAGACCAGATCGATTCCGCCATCTAACAGACCATTCAATTGCTCAGCATACGCAATGCGCAACTCATCGAAGGTGACGTTGCGCGCACCTGGATCGTTGACGTCAGGAGAAATCGAAGCGGTTTTAGGTTGTGGGCCGAGCGCTCCCGCCACAAAACGGGGTCGTTCAGGCGTACTAAATTTATCGCAAGCCAGACGCGCGATACGTGCGGACTCAAGGTTGAGTTCATACGCGAGTTCGGCCAGATCGTAATCGCCTTGCGCAATCGTCGTCGCACCAAACGTATTGGTTTCGATCACATCTGCGCCAGCAGCCAAATAGCCCTCATGCACTTCGCGGATCACGTCTGGGCGGGTGAGCGTCAAGAGCTCGTTGTTGCCTTTTACGTCTTTGCCATGCTCAGCAAATCGTGGGCCACGAAAATCTGCCTCAGACAATTTGTAGCGCTGAATCATCGTGCCCATCGCGCCGTCCAAAATCATCATGCGCTTGCCCAGGAGCCGAGCAAATTCGGCACCACGGGTATAGCTTTCAATCGGATAGGGCAGCTTGGGGTAGGACATGATTCGCTTGCATAAAAGAGGCGGGCTCGCCGCAACAAAATTGTTCGGCGGCATTGACTAAAAACCCTGTTTCAGCCAACCCTACATCGTACCAAAAACAAGGCCATGCTACATTCTGGGCAGAGTTGGTGCTTTCGATGCAAAGACCCTATTGCCACAAGCAAATTGGTCGCATTGGGAAAGTTAAACGGGAAACAGGGAAACACGTCTTTTTTGACGGTTGTGCCTGTGCTGCCCCCGCAACGGTCAACCTTGGACACCTCGCTTTTTGTTCAAGGCCAGCCCGATACCGGCCACCTCAAGCGGAAATTTTCGGACTTGTCCCCGAGATTTCTTTTACGGATTGGTCGTGCGGGGACGCACGCCTTAAACGAGGTTCTTATGCAACATCCCTTCTTCCGGCTATATGCCGGTGCCGCCCTTTGGGCAGCCGCAACGGCCGTTTTTGCTCAAAGCACTGACCCTAGCCCTACCCCTGCTTCACAAATTCCACAGCTATCCACAATCGTTGTTACCCCAGCGCGAACGCCTGAGCCTTTAGGGAACACGCTTGGGGACAATAGTGTCATCAGCCGTGAAAATCTGGATACTTTGCCAAACGGCACCCTAGGTGACGCGCTGATCAGGCAGCACAGTATTGAAACGGTCAACTACGGTGGCCCACAGACCTTAAATACCCTGAATATTCGAGGCACGAATAGCAATCAGTCTTTGGTGTTGATTGATGGCTTAAGGGTCAATAACGCCACAAACGGCCTACCTTCGATTAACGCAATTCCTCTCAATAGTATCGAGCGCATTGAAGTCGTGCGAGGCACAAGTAGCAGCCTTTACGGTGCAGATGCGATTGGTGGCGTCATTAACGTCATTACGCGTGGCGAACAAGACAGACCATTTTCTGCGTATGCGAATGCTGGGGTCGGAAGCTATGCAACCACGCAATTTGATGCCGGATTTTCAGGTGCGGCCGACGGCTGGGTGTACAGCCTTTACGGCGGCTATGGCCAAAGCGGGGGCTTCAATACCAACCGTAGCACCGCCTACTATTACAACCCTGACAAAGACTCGTATTACCGTAGCAACGTAGGGGGCACACTGGGCTACACCTACAAGCCGGGTCAAACGCTAACGCTGCAGACCTTCCAGTCGACGGTAAACGGCGGCTACGACATGGGCATGCCTTATTTTAACGACCGGGGCGTACAGACCCTGAGCAGCAATATGCTGACCAGTCGTAATGTTCTCTCGTCACTTTGGACCAGCACACTGCGTGCCGGCTTCTCTGTCGACGACTATAAAACGATCGGCGCCACAGCAAGTGCGCTGGATGGCACGCAGTACTTCAAAACACGCCAAAACCAATATGTCTGGCAAAATGACTTGAAGTTTTCTCCGACACAAGTCGTGAGCCTAGCCTATGAGCGACTTGAGCAAAGCGTCGACGGTACGCTTTCGAATGGCGATTACCTGGCGCCTGCCTTCGTGAACTACCAGCAGACCTCGCGCTACACCAACTCGTTACTAGCCATCTATCGCGGTAACTGGGGACCCCAATCGGTTCAAGGCAGTGTACGCACGGATAACAACTCCCAGTACGGAAACTTCGTCACAGGCAGTCTGACGTATGGGCTTGAGCTGTCAAAAAATTGGCGCGCAAGCGTTGGTGCAAATACCGGTTTTCGGGCGCCGAACTTCAACGAACTCTATTGGCCAGTGACCCCATTTTTTATGGGTAATCCCCTGCTGCAACCAGAGAAATCACGCAACGTTGAAGCGGGTTTGCGCTACACCACAGACAAGACGCAGCTCGGGCTTACCGTATATCGCAACGAGATCTCGAATCTGATTCTGAACCAACCAAGCATTGCGGCCGATCCCTATTCGCCTTATACGCCTACTAATATTGGACGGGCGACCATTCAGGGCGTCACACTCACGGGCAATCAGCGTTTGGGCGCTTCAACCCTCGTACGAGGTAGTTTCGACTGGCTTGATCCGCGTAACGCAGACACCGGAGAGCTGCTACCGCAGCGGGCTCAGCAGGTGCTCAAGCTCGCGGTAGATCAATCGCTTGGACGCGCGCGCCTGACGGCGGAGTTCTATGTCACCAGCGCCCGGCGCGACTCCTTCTCGGGCGACACCTTGGCCGGCTTCAATCTCTTGAATTTAGCGGCAAGTTATCCGGTCTCGGATCACGCAGAGGTGCAACTGCGCTGGAACAATGTGTTTGGTCAACAATACACCTTGGTGCAGGGCTACAACACGCCCGGCTCCAACGTGTTTGTCAACCTTGCCCTACGGATGTAACGCTATGTTGCTTCGCCTCGTTCTCTGTCTTGTCTGCGGCCTCCTGATGGGGGCCCAGGCCTGGGCAGAGCTCGTGGTGCGCGACGATAGCGGCCGCAACGTCGTCCTGGAAAAACCTGCAGGTCGTGTCGTGACGCTGAGCCCGCACGCAACCGAGCTCGTTTTTGCCGCTGGAGGTGGCAACAAAATTGTTGCAACCGTCACGCCGAGCGACTACCCGCCGCAAGCGCTTGCGTTGCCTCGCATCGGCGATGGCGTGGCGCCAGATCCAGAGCGAGTGGCTGCTTACGCACCAGACTTGATCATTGGCTGGCTACCCTCGCAATATGAAGCGCTGAAGGGACTAAACATACCGTTTTTCCTCAGCGCACCGACAACTCTGGCGAGCGTGGGTGACAATATTGTCAGGCTCGGGCAGTTGCTCGGCACCTCAGACTTAGCAAACGATCAAGCACGCCTACTTAGCCAACGTCTTGAGGCGCTTTTGCGCCCGCCACCGTCCGCGCCGATCAAGGTGTTTCTGCAGGTCGGCCATCCCGCGCAGTACTCACTGAATCGCAACAACCTGTTATCAGCCGTGCTAAGCCTGTGTGGCGCAGAAAACGTTTTTGCCAAGGCCAATGCTGCGGCGCCCTTGATCAGCCCGGAGGGCGTGCTGGCGCGTGCGCCGATGGTTATTCTGGTGGGCCGCCCGGAGGCGGGGACAGAACCGCAACAAGACTCGGAAGCAAGGGCTTATTGGAAAAAAAATGGCTTGCCCGCGGCACAAGCTGGACATGTGTATATGATGAACGCTGATATCCTATTTAGACCTGGGCCACGCTTAATAGAAGCTGCCGAATCGATTTGCACCCTGCTCCAACAAGTTCGAAAATAGCGCTTGCTCTCAATTTAAAGACGAATCTCATGACCGCCACCTCAAACGATCCACTGGTGATTGCAGGAACTGCCTACCAATCACGCCTGCTCGTCGGCACAGGGAAGTACCAAGATTTTGTACAAACTCGCCAAGCAATCGACGCGAGTGGCGCACAGATTGTCACCGTTGCGATCCGTCGAACCAATATTGGCCAAAACGCAACTGAACCAAGCCTGCTTGAACACCTACCTGCGAATCAATTCACGCTCTTGCCTAATACGGCCGGCTGTTACACGGCCGATGATGCGGTACGGACGTTGCGTCTGGCGCGCGAACTCCTCGATGGGCATAAGCTCGTTAAGCTCGAAGTTTTGGGTGATACACACACGCTGTTTCCGAATATGCCGGAAACCTTGGCGGCTGCAAAAACTTTGGTCGCAGACGGCTTTCATGTCATGGTCTATTGCACGGACGACCCAGTTCAATGTCGGATGCTCGAAGACATAGGCTGCGTCGCTGTGATGCCACTCGCCTCGTTGATCGGCTCTGGCATGGGAATCCTAAATCCTTGGAATCTACGCTTGATTATCGACCAGGCGCGTGTGCCCGTCTTAGTGGATGCGGGTGTCGGCACAGCGTCGGACGCTGCCATCGCCATGGAGCTCGGTTGCGATGGTGTACTGATGAACACCGCGATCGCAGGCGCTACTCATCCCGTGCTCATGGCGAGCGCGATGAATAAAGCAGTACAGGCGGGGCGAGAAGCCTACCTCGCGGGCCGCGTTCCGCGCAAAACTTATGCAGCAGCCCCAAGCTCCCCCACCTCGGGCTTGATCTCTCCGGCTGCAAACAAATAATGTCGACTGATTCACCACGAGCGATTCCCAACACGCTCACGATTGCTGGGATGGACCCTTCTGGCGGCGCGGGCATTCTGGCTGACGTGAAGGCCATGAGCGCGCTTGGGGCCTATGCGTGTGCGGTCGTCGCGGCACTGACAGCCCAAAACACGCAAGCGGTAACCGATATTTCGCCCGTCAATGCTCAATTTGTTCGGGCACAAATTGACACGCTCTTTGCTGATGTAGAAATCCATGCCGTCAAGATCGGCATGCTCGGGCAGACAGGGGTTATCGAGGTTGTTGCAGATCGCCTCGGTCATCACAAGCCCCCTCACCTTGTTCTAGACCCCGTGATGGTCGCAAAAAGCGGAGATTTATTACTAGAGCAAAAAGCCGTCGGTGCCCTGCGCGAGCAATTGTTGCCCCTAGCCACGATCATCACTCCAAACCTGCCTGAAGCCGGTGTCTTGCTCGAAATGCGCAGTGTAGAAACCGTACGGGAAATGCGACGCGTGGCTGAACGTTTACGTAACCTGATGACGCACGGAGGCCACCGCTGGGTCTTGCTCAAAGGCGGCCACCTGCCAGGCAACGACACCATCGATGTCTTACACGACGGGGACAAAATGATCGAGTTACCCGGTCATCGTATCCCGACACGCAACACCCACGGTACAGGCTGCACGCTCTCGGCGGCTCTGACAGCCCTTTTGCCTCAGATGGACTCGGTCGTTGACGCCACCCACGCCGCGAAAGAGTATTTGGTAGCAGCGATCGCCAGCGCCGATATGCTGAAAGTTGGGCAGGGCCACGGCCCTGTCCACCACTTCCATAAATTATGGGCAGGAAAACCCTTACAATAAGGGTTTTCCGCAATACGCCTTAAAAGTGTCCCTATGAAAGCTTCGTCTCTGCCTGACATTGAACGTGCCCGTTTCAACATGATTGAGCAACAAATTCGCCCCTGTGGTGTCTTTGATAACAACGTACTCGAAGCCTTGTTCAGTGTTCGTCGCGAACTCTTTGTCCCCGCCGGATACCGCAGCCTCGCGTTTTCCGATCTAGAGATACCACTTTCAATTACCTCGGGCGA
>JBILJY010000240.1:0-3254 GCA_044376975.1 Burkholderiaceae bacterium
GCGCATCCACTCCCAGCTTAATAACAGCAGGAACGAGCAGTGACACCATGACGATGTATGCAGGGGTGGTGGGCATCCCCATGCCGAGCACGATGCCAGCAAGAGCTGTCAGCAGTAGGGCAAGAAATAAGGAGTTATTGGCAAGTTCAATCACGACTTGCGTGAAAACAATACCTAAACCAGTTATCGTGACACAGCCAATCACAAGGCCGGCGCATGCGCACGCCATCGCGACTGAGAGTGCGCTGCGAGCACCATCCTCTAGGGCCTGAATCACCGTCATCCAAGTGATTCCCGTTCGCGTTAGCTTTCGCATTAGCGCGACGGGCAAACAAGAAATTGCTGCAATCAATGCACAAAGAGGTGCAGAAAATCCCAAAAACAAACCGAAAAGAATAATAAAAATTGGAATGAACAAATGACCTCGTTGGAGCATCACCTGCTTGAATCTTGGTAACTCGCTCAGAGGCACTCCGGCAAGTTTGTAGCGTTTCGCTTCAAAATGTACCGCGAAGAAAACAGAGGCGTAATAGAGGAGCGCTGGAATGACTGCCCATAACGCTACTTGAGCGTAGGGCACCGCTAAAAATTCCGCCATCACGAAGGCTGCAGCGCCCATAACGGGCGGCATCAACTGACCGCCTGTCGAGGCGACAGACTCAACCGCAGCGGCAAACGATGGACGAAAGCCGGTTCGTTTCATCAGTGGAATAGTGATGGGGCCATCGACCATTACGTTAGCCACCGCACTTCCAGAGACGGTGCCGAACAGCGAGGAGCTCACCACAGCAACCTTGCCGGGTCCACCAGCATATTTGCCGGTGATCGACATGGCGAAGTCCATGAATAATTGGCCAGTTCCACTCTTTTCCATAAAGGCACCGAAGATCACGAATAGCATGACATAGGACGCTGAAACACCAAGCGTCGAGCCAAAGATCCCCTCGGTTGAAAAATACAGTTGCTCCATCAGGACGGGCAATTTGATTTGTGTAAAGAATGCTGTGTAAGCGATGAAAATCATGGCTGTCACGGGCAGCGCCCAACCGATTACACGTCGAGTACCTTCGAGAACGATGACCACCATTACAAACGAATAGAACAGATCCGTCTTGCTTAGTTCGTCGATGTAAATGATGCGGCGAGTGAAGTTTTCATAGTCTATGAAGATATGCGCAATCGCAGCGATTCCCATGACTAACAGCAACATATCGTACGAGCGCGCCGCAACGCCACCCTTCGAACTTGAAGGGTAAAGCAGGAACACAAGCCCCAAGGCAAACATCAAGTGTGTTCCACGAAAGATGACCGCTTCGGGAGGGCCGAAACCCGCCACATACATGTGATAAAGCGACATGGCAACAGCGAGGACCGTAATAAGAGTCTTCAGTGCCTTAGACGCTGGATCAATAGCGATACTTTCATCGGATATAACTTGTTGCATGGTGCGAGTGTTCCTTCGTTGCAGCGTTACCGCTAATACTTAAAGCGCGCCCACTTCTTTGTAGTATTTAGCAGCGCCTGGATGGAGCGGTACGCCAATGTCACTTGCCATCACTTTTGGCGTTAGACCTTCCATAGCCTTGCTGACTGCGACCAGCGATGGAACGTTTGTAGCCATCGCTTTCACCATTTCGTATACCGTCTTCTCTGGCATATCGCAGGCGACAATCAGGTGCGTTAAATAACCGATAGCCGGTACGTCCTGTGTTTGCTTTGGATACGTTCCTGCCTTAATAATTAAGCGGTTGTAGCCAGGGTTAAGATTTTTCATGTAAGCCATGGTTTTATCGTCGACTGGAACGAGGTTTACATCACGTCCGCTGGCCAAATCCATCACGGCTGACGCTGGTGCGGTGGTGCCCAGCGTAAACACCTGAACATGTCCGTCTTTCATCATCGACACGGCGTCTGTGTAGCTCGCCTGAAAATTGACCTTTGAAAGGGATTTGTAAGTCATGTCATTGGCTTGGAGAATCAAGTCAGTGAGGAGCTCGCCTGTATTACCGCGAGATTGTGTCACCAGCGACTTACCCTTCAGTTCTGCGAAAGAATTAACTTTTGCGGATTGCAGTGCAACAACTTGAAAGAACTGTGGGTACAAATTAGCCATTTGGCAAACTTTGGTCACTTTCTTTGGAAAAGGAGCACGTCCAGCTAAGCCGTCCACAGTGCTGCTCGAGTTGCCGAATCCAATCTGCACTTTACCCTCATCGACGCCACGGACGTTCGCAATGCCGGCTCCCGGAGTTGAGGTGACCTGTAAGCCAGGAATGGCCTTTTCCCACATTCCTTTGAGAGCGCCACCTAGTGGGACCCACACGCCCCCTTGTGGGCCTGTCATCAGAGTCACTTGTTGGGCCATCGTTGGTGTGCTGGCTAGCAGTGCTGCCGAAAGTGCTAGAGCGGTGAGGCTAAGCTTCTTGAGTTGTTTCATGCGACTCTCCTAAAGAGATACGGGTGTTGGATAAGGCAAGTTATAGGGATTGGCCCTATAGTGAAATGGGCATAAAGTAAACGATCGATTCTACACAGCGAAGTCAAGTAAAAAGCCGTTTGGGAGGCCAACCTAGGGTTTGTCTCTAGAGTGCGAACGCGAGGTGTAAGCGTGACGCTTATGTTGGAAAGGTCACGACGTGATCGACGCCCAACCGAATGCCGATCTTTTCACCCACAGCGTGATCGTGGTGGCTCGGGACATAGGCAACCAGTTCCAGACCAGAATCGAGGCGCAAGGTGTAGAGAAAATCTGCTCCCCGGAAAGTCTTTCGTAAGACTGTTGCCAATAACGGGCTCGTGTCGTCATGTTGGATGTCGTCGGCGCGAAGCAGTACGTCGACAGCCGTGCCGACGGGCTCATGGTGGTCATTATCTAGTTGTAGCCTACCGAGTTCGATCTCTACGGTCGCACCTTCTTGAATCGTCCCCGGCACAAACACGCCACGCCCGATAAAATCGGCGACATAGCGGCTACTTGGTTCGTGATAGAGATCGTAAGGTGTATCCCACTGCACCATCCTGCCTTGAGACATCACGCCGATATGGTCTGCCAGGGCAAAGGCTTCAAATTGGTCATGCGTGACCAACAGCGCAGTGACACCATTACTTTTAAGAATATCCCGCATTTCTGCCGCAAGTCGTTCGCGTAGATCAATATCTAGGCTAGAAAAAGGTTCATCAAGCAAAATTAAATCTGGCTCCGGTGCCATGGCACGAGCCAAGGCAACCCTTTGCTGTTGGCCACCGCTGAGCTC
>JBILJY010000241.1:0-3247 GCA_044376975.1 Burkholderiaceae bacterium
CCTTGTTTCGTGCCCCAAAGACGGTAGGCTGAAATTGCGCACCCCCTCCCTCAGCCTGGCAATTAACTCTTAGCATTCATCCATTGAGACTTTCTTAGTCATTGAATCATTGCATTTATAGCAAAAAAGAGATAAATTACGTATGTGGATTGTGCAAGTTACCCCATTAGCTGAGGCCGAACTTCTGACGATGCCCGCAGATATTCGCGCTCGCTTCGTGCATATCGCGGAAATGCTCCAGATTACGGAGAATCAATGTTAAATGACTTAAAAAGTGTCAAAGCCCGCCTCTTGAAGGATCCCGAGGCGAGTGCGGAGTACGCAAAGCAAGCACCTGAGTTCGCGATCGCACGCGAGCTGATCGCTGCACGCGTTCGAGCAGGCATGACACAAGCCGAATTGGCCCAGCGCATGAGCACGACTCAATCAACGATTGCCAGACTAGAAAGCGGTCGTATGCTGCCCTCAATGCGGACATTTTCTAGGTACGCTCAAGCCACGAATAGCCATCCAGTATTGCGATTAGTTGCAAAAACGTGAAGGTTTTACCCACCCACGCCATTCGGCATGGCTTGGGTCGAGGCGTCTTCCTGAAAAACGCCAACTATTTCGGACCCGGCCCACCAGGCTTGTATTGCGGATAGATGACCGCTATCGGCAAGCCAAGCTGCGTCATGAATTTTTCTAGATAAGGCTCCCATATTGCGCGACCATCTTTGTGGCCAAACAAACTGTGCGCGTCTTCACCAAACACACCGAAGGCCACAAGCTGCGCCTTGGGGTTTGCTTTGCTGTAACGCGCGAACATGTTTGAATAAATCTCTTTAGAGAAATAACTATCGTTATCTCCATACAGCCAGAGCGATGGGATGGCTGTTGCAGCCCCAAAGCTTGCAGCACCTTTCGCCAGATTAGACTCCCAGCCAAGGCAGTTTGTTTGACGCAGCCCACCCGCAAAGTTCACCAAACCTTTAACGGAGGGATCGGGCTTAGAGGCACCATAGGCAAGCGTGGTCCAGCCACCATGAGACTGCCCTAGCACCAAGGTTTGTGTACGATCAACATAGTCAAGGGTGTGCGCATAGGCGACTGTGGCTGCGACATCCTCCGCTTGCTCGAGTCCATTGGATTCGACATTGCATTCACCGCCGACATAACTGCCGGTTGATTTTGAAAATCCCGAGCGCATTGGCACAAAGACAACATAGCCGCGCTCAAGAAAAAATCTCGCTGCCCACCCAGGCGTATAGCGAGCCTGCAACCCCGGCGGCCCAGCCTGTTTCCCATGGTTAATGACAATCAAAGGAAACGGTCCATTTCCCTTGGGCTTGTAAACGGTTGTTTCTAGCTTAAGTGTGCCAAGCAATATCTTTTTAGGGATAAAGATGACTTCCGACGGCAGGCTTATTTGCTGAGCCCAAACCAAGGTCGCAGGTGCAAACAGCACGATTGCTAAGCCCAAGGCACAAAACGTTTTTGTAAAAAGTTTGATCATTATCGTCATCCAACGCCACCAGGAAGGCGCCCCTCGCATACGGTAACACCCATTACGCTTCTTCCCAGTCGTCGTGCACTATGGGGTCACCCGACACATCCCACACCATCGAATGGTATTGCACCTCAAACCACTGCCGAAACATCCCTAGAGTACGACGCTCCGGCCACATGCTTTCATCTACAAACCAAGAGAATAGAAATTGTGTGAATATTGCATCCCAGCGTCGTTCAGCCCAGCGCTGCGCCGCCTCTGGCGTTTCGACCTTACCCTCCGTAATAAGAAAAGCGTCTTGCTCTTGCCGGAAAGCGTCAAGCGTGAGGTGAGTCATAGGCTCTGGGTCTACACGCAAGATCCAGTCGAGTGCGGGCTGCTTAGGTAGCAGCACAATCAGATTGCGATTTATTAGCGCACGTTTCATAGGAGCCTTTCAAACTATTAAAAAACAGCAAGATCAAGAGGATTTACAAACTTTTACAGCCCTACCGGGCATACACAACACCCGCCCCGCCCCTCGGATCCGCACCACCACGCATACGCCCACCAATCGTAGAGATCACGTGCGCGCGCGACATGCTGGGCTCAAAGCTATGTGCGCTCTGATGAACCGTATGCCCCAGCGCACGTAACTCTTTAACCACCGAGCGCGAGACCGTCGCTTCGGTGTGTATCCCCAGTCCCTCGCAATGGATACGCGGCACGGTCACAGCCTCAACCGGCGACATCCCAAAATCCACGATATTCAAAATAGACTGCAAAGTCGCGCTAATGATCACGCTCCCGCCTGGCGCTCCGGCCAGCAGCACCGGCTTACCATCCTTAAGCAACATCGTCGGCACCATACCCGTGGTGCGCGCTTTACCGGGGGCCATGGAGTTCTTTTTATTTGGAACCGGATCAAAGAGCTTCATGGAGTTGTTGTAGTTAAAGCCCAAGCCTGGCGTCACTACACCCGCGGCCGTGCCCAAGGTATGGGTCATCGACACCGCATTACCCTCCGCATCCATGACACAGACATGGGTCGTGCATCCTGGAGGTGCTTCTTCTTGCCCGCCTGCATAGTGGCCGCTCTTGATGCGGTCCGCCCAATACGCCGCACGCTTTTTAGAAATCAGCATCTCGGTCGGTACTTCCGCAAAACGCGGGTCACCCAAATAGGCATTGCGATCCACGTGTGCAGCCGCCATCGCGCGTGCCACCAAATCGATGTGACGTGCCGAGCCATGGTCCAGAGCACTTAAATCAAAGTGTTCAAGGATCTGCAACATTTCAATTAAGGTGGCTCCACTCCCTGGTGCTGGATTCGAACGGACTTCATAGCCACGGTAATGCCCCACTAACGGAGCGCTCTCTTCAGGCTGATAGTCTGCCAAGTCTTGTCGGGTCACGAACGAACCGTTTTGTTCTAGATCGCGGGCGATCTCGTCGCCCAGCGCACCTTGATGAAACTCTCGCCAACCGCCTTTGGCCAAGCGCTCTAGGGTACGGGCATAGTCAGGCAAGCGCATCACATCACCCACCTTGAACAAGCGCCCATCGGGATGCAAGTAGACCCGCGCACACTCGGCAGTCTTGCGAATCCGTGTCAGGCCATCCGGAATACCGGGCTGGGCGTAACCACTCCAGACACTGGCCAAGTTAGGTGTCACCAAAACACCATCATTAGCTTGCGCAATCGCCGGGGCAATCAAATCCCCCCAAGGCATGGAGCCGAGCTTTTCATGAAAAAGACCCAAACCCGCAGGGGTGCCT
>JBILJY010000242.1:0-3232 GCA_044376975.1 Burkholderiaceae bacterium
CCTCGCGGGGCCCTCGCCAATGAGTCCCGTGACCAAAAATATCGTCGCGCGCAGACCGTGTTTTTTTAAGATCGGATGCGCGTAAACCCAGTTATCCAGGTAGCCATCATCGAACGTCAAGAGCACAGACTTTGGCGGCGTTGGCTTTCCTGCCAAAAAATCAGCAAACTGGTCGCACGTAAGCGTTGTATAGCCCTTCTCTACCAAACCCTTTATTTGGCTTTCGAAGTTTTTCGGTGAGGTCGTAAGAGGCCCTGTCTCTGGAGAGACATGGTGATACATCAACACAGGAACACAACGCGCAGTGTTCATATTCTTTATATTCTTATGCGCGCCCTAGTGGCGCAAGCTCAGCTAACCAGCGGCGATAAATACGTTCGGTGTTCCGTGAAAGTGTCTGCGTGTCAAACATACCCTCTGTACGCACCCGATCGCAGCCCGCCTGCCCTAATTTTTTGCGTAGCGCGGGATCATCTATTAAACGTGTGAGCGCGCGGCGCAGACCGAGCATATCATCTTTGGGTACCAACAGACCGGTCACGCCATCCAGCAGCATTTCTCCGACACCGCCCACGTTGGTGCTGACCGAAGCAAGACCGTATGCTGCAGCTTCGACAAATACAGTACCACTCGCCTCTTCTTTCGTTGCCAGGCAAAACAGATCCATCCCGAATAGAAGATTTGGTACATCTTTGCGCATACCAAGCATATGGGTCTGATTCTTAATGCCGAGAGCAGCAACTTTCTGAACGACGCGCTCGTAGATGGGCGAGCCACCTCCAACAAGAACTAAATGCAGATTCGGGCGAGACTTCAGCAAGGGGGTGATAGCCTCAAGCAGAATGTCATGACCTTTATTGGTTCTCATCACCGCCACGCAGCCCACAACGATATCTGAATCCGACAAGCCCAACTCCGTACGCAGCGTGGAGGACTCAGGCATTGGTAGCAACGCAATGGGGCTATACACAGTTTCTATATGCGAGGCGGGAACACGCTTGGCAAGAAGCTGCTTTTTGACGTAATCACTGACGGTTGTAATGCGGTGAGGCAGCCAGGTGTAAGACAACAATGAATTGATCTTACTTGATAGGTGACGTGTACGCACAATCAAGGGTGTGCCAGCTAGGCGAGCCGCGGGTGCGGCAATAATCGTATCCTGACGACTGTGCGTATTGAGCACATCAAACTTGCCTTGTTGCAAAATACGCTTGATGGCAAAGATACCCCGAACGATGTTCAGTACGCCGTCCATCGCTAAGGTGTGCACGACAAAACCGTCCCCGCGCAAACGACCTGTTAATTGAGCATCAGGCTGACAGATCGCCTCGAGGTAGTGACCTTGCTCCCGCATCGCGAGCATTTCTTTAAAAATACGGTTCTCCTGTCCGCCGAAACTGGTCGCGGCCTCGGAGTGCACAATACGCAAGGGCTTGGCGCGCATCAGTAAGTAACTTCGACATCAGCGGGTGAGGTCCAAGTGGTCAACTGCTCGACCAGCGTGTCGGAGAGCCGAACTCGCCAGCCCTCACCGAGACGCAAGGTGCAACTCGCACTTGCGTTCTCATAGATAACCTCAACGGGAGTACCCGCAAACCCATTCTCGGGCGATGCGCGAAAGGGATTCAACACACGCTTAAGCATTGCGGCATCGGCATTACCATTGAGCCGAATGCGTAGAGACTTGGCGCGCGCCTCTCGTGCAAGCTGCAGATCATAAATATGCTCAGCAGCCACCCGCATACCACCCGAGTACTCATCGTTGCTGACTTTAACCTGCAGGATTAGTAACTGATCATCGCGTAGTCGATTGCGATGTTGATCGATTAACTCTGAGTAAACCGCTACTTCTACCTGAGCGCTACCGTCGTCCAAAATCACGAAGAGCATCTTGCCGCGCCGCCCCATCATGGTTCGCGTGCCTGCAATGACGCCGGCCACCCATTGAGGGTCGCGTGAGGGCTCAATGCGGGACAAGGGTTTGCTCACAAAATGTCGCACTTCGTCGCGCCAAGCGTCAAACAGATGCCCACTGAAGAAATACCCGAGCGCGAGCTTCTCTTCGGTCAGGCGTGTACGCAAATCCCAAGGAGGACACTGAGCGAGTTCGGTAGCCACAACCTCGTGGCTATCATCACCAAAAAGCGAAACTTGGTTCGCGCTACGACTGAATTGCTCTGCAGCCTCGAGTGCGGTACCGAGTGAATTGATCAACGCGGCACGATTGGGTTCGATCAAATCAAAAGCACCCGCACGGATGAGTGCCTCGATGCTGCGCCGATTGACTGTGTGGCGATCAACGCGCTGGCAAAAATCAGACAATGAAGTAAAAAGAGCATCACTGCGCACACGAAGAATTTCTTCGACCGCGGCCTGCCCCGTTCCTTTGACAGCGCCCATGCCATAACGAATGGTCCGCGGGGGCTCACCCTTGGCGCTATGGACATCAGCCACGGGTTCAAAACGATAGCCCGAGGCATTCACGTCGGGCGGCAGCACGGCAATTCCGTTAGCCAAACAGTCGCGCGAGAAAATCTGCACTTTGCCAGTGTCATCCATGTCGGACGACAAGGTAGCAGCAAAGAACTCTGCAGGGTGATGTGCCTTGAGCCAAGCTGTTTGGTAAGCAATCAGCGCATAGGCCGCAGAGTGCGACTTGTTGAAACCGTAACCTGCGAACTTCTCCATCAAGTCAAAGAGCTTGACGGCGAGCTTAGGGTCATAGCCTTTTTTAAGTGCGCCTTGCTCGAAGAGTCCGCGATGCTCGGCCATTTCTTCGGGCTTTTTCTTACCCATCGCCCGCCGCAAGAGATCCGCACCGCCAAGCGAGTAGCCGCCTACAATTTGCGAGATCAGCATCACCTGCTCTTGATACACAATCACACCGTAGGTGCTTTTTAGTGTTGACTCAAGATCCGTATGGAAGTAGTCAACAGAGGCACGACCATGCTTACGATTCACAAAGTCGTCGACCATGCCCGACTCGAGTGGACCCGGCCGAAACAGCGCAAGCACGGCGACAATGTCTTCAAACGTGTTGGGGCGCAACTTTTTCAGCAACTCTTTCATCCCGCGCGACTCGAGCTGAAACACCGCTGTGGTGTTGGCATCGCAAAGGATTTGATAGGTGGCCGGATCGTCAAGTGGCAAAGACATTAAATCGAAGTCACGCAACTCGGCATTAAAACCGCGCACAAAGCGCGCAGCCCAATCCAAAATCGTTAGGTTACGC
>JBILJY010000075.1:0-11360 GCA_044376975.1 Burkholderiaceae bacterium
TGGTGCCCCAACTGGTTGCGTCTTTGGTTGTTTTCCGCTCGTTGTCACGCGCTGACGCGGGCTGGTTTTGATATTATCCATAGTCACACGAATGCGGGCTCAGCCAATATTCAGGTCATGCATGTGTCGCCCGTGCGCTATCGCCGATTTTTTAATCGGACATTTTTTCAGAAACTTTTGGTTTGGCTGACTCCTGCCCAAGTCGCCTACTTGTGGCTAGAGTCCCAGGCCTTGAGGCCGACCCCGGGGCATGTGCTTGTAACGGTTGCGCCTTTGGTCAAGCAACAGCTTCAGTTAGCTTACGGGCGTGATATGCCAGTTGAGGTGCTGACCCCAGGTGCTGAGCCTGTCCGGTCAGACGACGAGGTACGCCAGCGCGTCCGTGCAGAACTAGGGTGGGGGCCGCAGGACCTTGGTTGTTTGCTAGTGGCGCGTAACCCGCTCAGAAAAGGCTTGCTTGCCGTTTTGCGTGCGATGCTTTTATTACCGAGCACCTTCCGGCTCGCGGTGGTAGGCGCAGGTGCTGACGTTCAACAAGTGTTGGCTACGCAGTTTCCTGCCTTGCTTGAGCGCGTGCGTCTGATACCCCCTACGCCAGAAGTATCTCCTTATTACCTATCTGCCGATGTGTATGTGCATCCTACCTTGCAAGACAGTTTTGGCATGGCACCGCTCGAAGCCATGGCGCATGGCCTGCCAGTTGTTCTGAGCGGAACCGCCTACTGTGGGTTTGCGCAGTACGTGACGCATCAGCAGAATGCCTGGGTTCTACTTGATCCCCAAGACGCAGAGCAGATTGCTGCGAGCTTGCGCGCCCTAGGTACAGATTCGGTCGTGCGCGAAAGAATGATTTCGCAAGCAACCAAGCTGATTGCAGAGTTTTCTTGGTCAGTGATCGCAGAGCGATACGAAAATCTTTACGCAAAAAGCCTCGCTGACCGAACTTAAAACAACAGTAGGCTCACGGTGACTAGATCCAGCCCCTGAGCTTATAGCCTAGGAGTCCTAGGTACTCTTTAATGATCGTACGGCTCGCTTCCAAACTGCGTATATGAGGCCACCAAAGGGCTGGTGGCTGCTCTTCTGGCAGCACGATTTGTGGTGCACTGCTCGCGGGGATGGCTTTGATACCGCGCTTTTCTGCCGCCGCCTGAGCGCGTGGCATATGCAAGGCAGAAGTCACCAATAACGCAGAGTTCAGTTTGTGCGAGCGCAGCAGAATTTCGCTATAGCGCAAATTTTCATAGGTATTACGGCTTTCGTTTTCGAGGATGATGGCAGAGTCCGGAATACCTCGTTGCTTAAGCAGTCGTGCCATGCCCTGCGCTTCACTGACTTTTCCCTCTCGGGCCCCACCTGAAAGCAAGATCCTGGGTGCACGTCCTGCCAGATAGAGTGCTTCGGCGCGATCAATGCGATCTACAGCGGTCGCGCGGTTGTAGGGCTCGAACCAATTTGCACGGTTGGCTTGCGTATTGCCCCCCAGAACAATAATGACGTCTGCTTTAGCTAGCTCGCGAGGCGTCTGATAGGGATATTTTTCTTCTAGGATTCGACCGAAGTGAATCGAGGTGATCGGCAGAGACCAGACACCCACCCAAGTGATGGCCAAGAGCGTCAGAAAGACGGCGAGACGTTTCAAAGAAAAAAGTGCAACAACGACCGCTGCAGTGAGCAGAATCAGACAGAGCCCTGGCGGATAAAGTAGTAGACCGGATAAGGGGATGTCTGAAAGCACGACGCTTAAGCCTTATTTGCGCTGAGCATTTGTTGCACTCGCGCGATCGTTTCGGCTAACGCAGGCCAGCCATTATTTGAACCTATTAACACGGCATCCGGATTCCAAGGACCAGTGCGCGCTGGGTCTGTGACACCAAAGAGGGTGAGTTGCTTGGCACCAGCCGCTGCACAAAGATGTGACACGCCAGAGTCATTACAGATCACTAATTTGGCATGACGTGTGAGTGCGCAAAACGCACCGAGCTCCAACGGACGAATTTGTGTGGCAGTAGGCGTTGTGCGAAACGCACTGTCCACCTCTTCGTCGGGTGGACACATTGCGACCTTGATTTTGTTGTTTTGCAGGACACGCGTGAGGGCATCGAAGTGAGGCCAAACCTTAGCCTGACCCTTATGACGTCCCGTTGCGGTCGGTGCGATCAGTACAAAGTCCCCCGAGGTCAGCCCAACCTCTTGCAGAGCCGCCTGAGCCGCTTGCTCGTGATGCTTCGCAATGGGCAGACGCAGCCGGCTTGCCGGGGCGCTTGTGGTTGACTCAATCCCCCAGGCGCTCATCGCATGCCTCGTTAAATCAAACCAGGATTCCACCGCGTGACCGTTTGACGCAGGTTTTTTAAATCCCCAACGTAAGAGCAGACTGCGCCCATCGTCTCGCCACCCAGCGCATTGCAAGCCCGCTAGTCTGAAACTGAGCGCACTTGATAAGGAGTCTGGTAAGAGTAAGCCACGCTTGTAATTGGGGTGCTGACGGAGGAAAAGCTTGACCGAGCGCATGTTGCCCAGCACGGAGTCTGTCATGGGGATAAAGCCCGCCATCGCTTTGCCACCCAGCAAAGACCGTACCCATGGGCGGCCACATAGCGCGTAAGGCACTCTGTGTTGATCTAAAAGCTCGAGTGCGGGGAGCACCATGCAGACATCGCCTACCCAATTGGGTAGGCGGATTAAAACGGGTTCGGAGCGAGGGTTTGATGCGTTTGCGTTCATAGAGTGTAAGGATACGATAGGCTAGCCGAGCCTCCAAGTGATCATTGGTGGTTTGGGCGGGTAAAATCAACACTTCACGAATTTTAGAGTCACATTTTGAGTTCATCCACTAGATCGGCACCAGCGACTTCTGAGCCGACCAATAACAAGCTCTGGGGCCGAATTTACGGTCGGGTAGGCGCTTATTGGAAAGGGTTGGCCTTGGCCATCTTTTTTATGGCTGGCGCAGCTGCAACACAGCCTACGTTGGCCGTTGCCATGAAACCTTTGCTTGACGAAGGCTTCTCCGGGGCAAAGCCTGAATACGTCTGGCAGGTCCCTTTGGCGATTATTGCGTTGATCACGCTGCGCGGTGTGTGCAACTTTTTTAGTGATTACCTGCTGGCCTGGGTTGCGAATAACGTGCTGCTCGGCGTTCGTGCGGATATGTTCGAAAAGCTCTTGACGATGCCGGACAGTGAATTCAAAAAGGGTGACACGGGGCGGCTACTGAATCGCTTCACGGTTGATGCCGGCAATGTGACCGGTTACGCAACAGATGTCTTGACGGTCCTCGTGCGCGAGTCCCTTGTTGTTTTGGCGATGATTGCGGTATTACTTTATATGTCCTGGGAGCTGACGCTGATCATCCTTGTGACAATGCCGATTTCAGTGTTGATATCGCGCGCGTTTATTGCGCGCTTGCGCCGTATTAATCGAGATACGGTCAACATGAATGCCGAACTGACGCGAGTTGTGAGCGAAGGGATTGATGGGCAGCGCGTGATCAAGCTCTTTGATGGGTATGCGTTTGAGCGCAAACGCTTTGCCTATGTCAGTGGCAGATTGCGCCGCTTCGATATTCGTGCCTCCACCTCGGATGCTGCGATGACGCCAATCACCCAGGTGGTAACGGCGATAGCGGTGGCTGCGGTCATTGCGGTGGCCCTTAGTCAGGCTAACAGCGGCACCTTAACGGTTGGCAGCTTTGCCGCCTTTATGGCGGCACTTGCCCAGATCTTCGATCCGATTAAGCGTCTGACCAAGGTAGCGTCGCGCATGCAAAAAATGCTGGTGTCGGCGGAAAGTGTGTTTACGCTTGTTGATCAAGCTTCCGAACCGGAGACCGGCACGCAGACTTTCGAGGGTAGGGCACGAGGGCAGGTGGAGTTCCGCAACGTATCTCACCGATTTGCGGATAGCCAAACCAATACATTGTCAGACGTGAGCGTGACCGTGGAGCCTGGTCAGACAGTTGCGTTGGTCGGGCGCTCGGGGAGCGGTAAAACCACACTAGTCAATATGCTGCCGCGCTTTGTGTTGCCCACGCTGGGGCAGGTCTGTATCGATGGCCGTGATATTTCGAGCTTACGTTTGCGCGATCTTAGAGAGCAGTTATCTCTTGTGAGTCAAGACGTTGTGCTGTTCGATGACACCATTGCAGTGAACGTTGGCTACGGTGCCTTACACGAGGCCTCTGAGCAAGAAATTCGTGAAGCCTTACGCGCTGCGAATTTGCTTGATTTTGTGGAGGGACTTCCGTTGGGCTTACAGACGCAGGTCGGTGAGAATGCAACGCGCCTGTCCGGCGGGCAGCGTCAGCGGCTTGCAATCGCGCGTGCGTTGATCAAGAACGCGCCGATCCTGATTTTGGATGAAGCCACCTCAGCGCTCGACAATGAGTCCGAGCGGCAGGTGCAGACTTCTCTCGAGACCCTGATGAAGGGGCGTACGACCTTGGTCATTGCGCACCGCTTGTCGACTGTACAGAATGCTGACAAGATTGTCGTGATGGATGCTGGTGTGGTCGTGGAGCAAGGATCGCATCAAGAGTTGTTGGCTCGGGGTGGCGCCTATGCCGCGCTGTATCAAATGCAATTCAGGGACGAATAACGATGAGTGATCCCAACCCAACGCAGCAAGAGCGGCTCTTTACAGCGATTGCAGCGCGTTTCGGCGCCGAGTCCGCACCCCCGCGCTCGGCGTTTGATCGGGCGGCCGCAGAGCCTCTTGGCCTAGACGAGCTGGTGCGAATGCTTGAGCACAGCTCGCATCGCCGGTGGACCGAGCGTCCGGTTGACCAGACTCTTTTGCGGATTTTGTTTGCGGCGGCCTTGTCCGCGCCCTCGAAGTCGGACCTACAGCAAGCGGACATTATTCACGTCGCCGATCGCCTGAAGGTGCAGGCGCTCGCTGATTTAATTCCGGATATGCCTTGGATTAGCCAAGCGCCTGTCGTCTTAGTGTTCTGTGGCAATAATCGTCGCATTCGTCAAATAGGCGAGTGGCGAGGTAAGCCTTTTGTGAACGATCACCTCGATCATTTCATGAATGCAGCCGTCGATGCTGGGATTGTGATGGCGCAGTTCATCCGTGCGGCAGAGGCTGTCGGGTTAGGCGTTGTGCCCATTAGTGCCATGCGCAATCACAGTGCTGCGACCAGCGAGATTTTAGGCTTGCCCGATGCGGTGTTTCCCGTTGCTGGGCTGTGCGTTGGTTACCCTGTGGAGTCTGGCAGAATCATTCCACGCTTAAGCATGGAGGTGACGGTGCACACGGATGTTTTCTCAGAAGAGGGTGTGCAAGAGCATATTGATGCGTACGATCAACGGCGACATGCACAGTTTCCACTTAGACGACAACGCTATCCTGATCTTTATCCCGATGCCTCATTTAACGGGTGGTCCGAGGATAAGGCGCGTCATTACTCGGTGCCCGAGCGTGCAGATTTTGGTGACTTTATTCGTAAAAAGAAATTCAGTCTTCGCTAAGGAGTGACTGTTATGGCAGAAACGACCACCCCAAGTCTTGAGTCCGAAGAGGCTCAAATCATGATGCTTGCAAGAATGGCGGGCCTAGACCTTGCCTTGCAGGCGCACCGACAAGACGTGCTCACGGCTGCGCGCGTTGCGCTCAGCGTGCAAAAATCTTTTTCAGGTCCCGCAGTCAACACGACCGAGCCCTGGCCTGCCATGAAGGTGAAAGCATGAACGCTTGGTTGACAGCAGCCCAGCTGCGAGATGCATATGCAAAAAAATCTTTGTCGCCGGTGGACGTCGTCAAAGAGCAGTTAGCGCGAATAGAAAAGATCGACTCCCGCTACCATTCTTTTTTACAAGTTGACGCTGACAATGCCTTAAAAGCAGCACAGCAGGCTGAGCAGGCGCTTTTGGCGGGTAAATGTCTGGGGCCCTTGCATGGTGTGCCAGTCGGTATTAAAGACATTATTGACATTGCTGGACAAACAACGACCTGTCATTCGAAGGTGATGCAGGGTAGCGTCGCGACACAGGATGCGGACTGCATTACAGCCTTGCGCCAAGGTGGCGCAATACTGATGGGTAAGCTTGCACTGCATGAGTTTGCCATTGGGGGGCCATCGTTTGATTTACCTTTTCCTCCGGCACGTAACCCTTGGAATACCAGCCACCACCCGGGTGGATCGTCCTCAGGTTCCGGAGCAGCGCTCGCGGCAGGGTTGGTACCGTTGGCACTAGGAACCGATACCGGAGGCTCGGTACGGCATCCCGCCGCCGCCTGTGGTGTGGTCGGGCTAAAACCTACCTACGATTTGGTCTCGCGTCGTGGGGTTTATCCCCTATCGTTTTCGTTGGATCACGTGGGCCCAATGGCGCGTACCGTGCTCGACACCTCTTTACTTTTGGAGGTGCTAACGGCAACGTCTACCAGCCCGCGCGCTTTCAAAGCTCGCTCACTAGATCAAGGGGTGGCCGGTTTGCGAATTGGCGTTGTGCGGCACTTCCACCTCGAGGACGAAGTCGCAGAGGCTGATATGGCCGCTGCGTTCGAAGAGGCATGCCGCGTGTTCGAAGGTTTAGGTGCTCAGTTAGTGGAGATACGCCTTCCAACGTTACAGGAATTTTTTGGACCACAAAAAATAATTTTAATGGCGGAAGGTTGGGCGGTACACGCCAAGTCTTTACGCGAGCGGCCCGGAGATTTCGCGGAAATGTCGCGTCGTAAGTTGCTGTGTGGGGCGTTTCTCTCAGCGGGCGATTATGTGCATGCTATGCAGTGTCGCGAGGCGCTAATGGACCAAGTGGATCAAGTGTTGCAACAAGTTGATGTGCTCTTGGTGGCGAACTCGATGGATCCGGCTTGCGTCATTGATGATATGCCCGAGGTCGTGCGTACCTACACCCGACAGGCCCGTGTACCTTTCAACCTAACAGGTCATCCCGCGTTGGCAGTGCCTAATGGGTTTTCTAAAACGGGTCTGCCCCTGTCGATGCAAATCGTCGGTCGTTACTATGATGAGGCGTCAGTCTTTAGGGTAGGGGCCGCGTACGAACAGGCAACTGCATGGCATACGATGCACCCCCAGGCCTGCGCAGACTAACTAATCTCTGCCCTGACGATGGCAGCACCCTGACTAAGCGCTTGAAGCTTGCC
Source organism: Burkholderiaceae bacterium (assembly GCA_044376975.1). Classification (GTDB taxonomy): domain Bacteria; phylum Pseudomonadota; class Gammaproteobacteria; order Burkholderiales; family Burkholderiaceae_B; genus Zwartia. The sequence goes on from JBILJY010000075.1 coordinate 7,120, forward strand.
GAACGCAACGTCGCGAGGCAAATACTTCATACCGCAGTCAGGCGCTGGGATCAGATTTTCTGCGGCGACAAACTTTAAGCCCGCACGTATCCGCTGAGCCACTTGCTCGGCGGTTTCGATCTTATGCGTGCCTAAATCTAAAACACCCAGCATAATTTTCTTGTCCGACAAGTCCTTGAGCACACCAAGGTCTAGATTCGGCTGAGCCGCTTCGATAGAGATCTGTTTAGCAATCGTGCCGCTTAAGCCTGGCAAAAAAGAATAGCCGCTTGGTTTTTGACCAGTGACAACTGCTGCGTAGCCAAAACAGAGATGGACGACGGTAGGGACGGTGATGCCCTGCAGCGCACGATTGATCGCTTGAACAGCATAGCGTTTGGCAGCTTCTGGGTTGTTGCGAAGCCAGGGCTCGTCGAGCTGAATGAAGTCTGCTCCTGCGGCCTGCAGATCAAGCGCCTCTGCGTTGACTGCTGCAGCGAAATCCATGACCATTTCTTCGTCGTCACGGTAGTACTCATTTTTAGCCTGCTGGCCCATCGTGAATGGTCCAGGCAGAGTAATTTTGGCCTTGCGATCTGTGTGCGTCTTCAGAAAGACGAGGTCGCGTACCTCGACTGCGTGGGTACGGATGATTTTTCCGACGACACGAGGTACAGGCGTTTTGATACCGACATTGGAAACGACGATTCCAGGATTGCGATCGTCTATTCCCTCAAGTTCTGTGGCAAAACGATTGGAATAGCTTTCGCGCCGGATTTCACCGTCCGTGATGATGTCGATCCCGGCCCGTTCCATCTCGCGGATGGCCAGAATGGTTGCATCGTCCTGCGCTTGTTCTAAAAACTCAGGCGCAATGCGCCACATTTCATGCACGCGGGTTCGGGGGACACCTTTTGCAAGCATCGCGCGATCGACTAGCCAGTCTGGTTGCGGGTAGCTCCCTACGACGGTTGTAGGGAGTAACTGCGGTGCATCTTTGACGTTCATGCTAGTCGACCTTTGCTTCGTTGATTAGTTAACTTTTGCGCCAGAGTCTTTAACGAGCTTGGTCCACTTAACAAGCTCTGTGGCCATGAACGCGTTGAAGTCCTTCTGGTTCATTGGTGTGACGATCACACCAATGTCAACGAGTCGCTTTTGCATAGCGGGATCGTTCAGAAACTGCATGGTCGCTTTTTCAAGTTTGTCGACAATATCCTGAGGCATGCCAGCAGGACCTGCCAAGCCCCACCATGGGCGAATATCGTAGCCTTTTACGGTGTCACCGATCGGTGGAACCTCTGGGGCGATTGGACTGCGCTCGGATGTTGCGACGCCCATTGCCTTGAGGCGACCCGATTTAACGTGGGGGTAAATCACAGGGACGTGGTAGAACGACATTGCAATCTCACCTGCCAGCAAGTCTGTTAAGCCTTGCGTGACCTGCTTGTAGGGCACGTGCTGAATGTCGATGCCTGTCATCGTTTTCAGCAATTCACCCGCCATATGCGGCGAGGTTCCCGAGCCCGCTGACATGTACGTGAGTTTGCCGGGGTTGGCTTTTGCGTAAGCGATCAGCTCAGCCATATTGTTTGCTGGAATCTTTGGGTTAATCACCAACATATTCGGTGCGGCTACCATCAAAGTGATGTGCGTGAAGTCTTTGATTGGATCGAAAGGAATCTTGCCATAGAGGGCAGGGTTCGTTGCGTGGGTAGCGCTCGTTGAAAACGTCAGTGTGTAGCCATCTGGTGCCGAGCGAGCCACTGACTCGGCCGAAATGTTGCCACCGGCGCCGGCCTTATTGTCGACCACTATCGACTGCCCTAAGATTTCACCAAGCTTTTGCGCGTAGAGACGGGCAATCACATCCGTGGTGGTGCCAGCCGAATAAGGGACGACAAACTTAATGGGTTTGTTTGGGTATGCTTGTGCCTGAGCGTTTGCGTGGGTCGCCGTTAAAGCGCCACACAGTCCCAGAAGGGTCGTGCCGATAAGACGATTTAGACGTCCGATTTGGAAAATAGATGACATGCTTGCTCCCTAGTATGTTGTTGGAGTTTTGTTGCCCAGCGTTACAAGCTTGAGTGTATCGTCCAGAGCAGGTCTTTGGGCGAGTGTTTGCCTACAGGTCAACCCTAGATTGACATTCTGCACGAATGCAGGGGGAATTACTGAAATCTAGGTCAAGACAATATCGTATTGCTCTTGGGTGTAGCCCGGAGAAACTTCTAACGAGATTTTTTTTGCGATGAAGTCCCCCAGCATAGCCAGATGCTGGCTTTCCTCTTCTAGGAACAAATCGATCACCTCTTGTGAGGCTAGGATGCGGAATTCACGCGGATTGAATTGGCGGGCTTCGCGCAAAATTTCTCGCAAAATTTCATAACAAATGCTGCGGTTAGTGCGAACGGTGCCACGGCTTTGACACGTAGGGCAGGGTTCACACATTTGATGCGCAAGCGAGTCGCGCGTGCGTTTGCGCGTCATCTCGACGAGACCCAGTTGTGTGAAGCCATTGATGGTCATGCGTGTCCGATCGCTCGCGAGCGCCTTATTCAGTTCAGCCAGGACCGCCTCGCGGTGTGTGGCATCGTCCATGTCAATGAAGTCGAGAATGATGATGCCACCCAGGTTGCGCAGGCGCAACTGCCGGGCGATCGCTTGCGCCGCTTCAAGATTTGTCTTGAAAATCGTATCGTCAAAGTTGCGTCCCCCGACAAAGCCGCCCGTGTTGACGTCGACCGTCGTGAGTGCTTCGGTTTGATCGATGATCAAGTAACCCCCAGACTTGAGATCAACCCGCCGAGACAACGCGCGGATAATTTCTTCTTCGATATTGGCTATATCGAACAGGGGACGCTCGCTGCTGTAGTGTCCGATGCGGTCTGCCACGGAGGGTGTGTAGATCCCACCCCAGACTTTCAGGTCGGCGCACACGCTGCGCGAGTCGACCAAAATTTGCCCCGTAAGCGGAGACACCATGTCGCGCAGCACGCGCTGCGCCAACGTGAGGTCCTGGTGCAAGAGGCTCGTAACAGGTAGGGTTCTGGCCGCCTGTTGCACACTTCCCCACAGTTTTTTTAGATAGGCGAGGTCCGCCTGCAGCTCCTCGTCACTGGCCCCTTCCGCTTGGGTGCGTACGATGAAGCCGCCTTTCTCCTCGGAGGGCACGAGTGCTTGGACGCGATCACGCAGCAACTGTCGCTCGGCCTCTGAGCCGATCTTTTGCGAGATACCAATGTGTGGTTCATGCGGAAGGTAAACCAACATGCGTCCGGCGATACTGATTTGCGTCGAGAGCCGAGCGCCCTTTGTACCCAGCGAATCTTTGATGACTTGCACCATCAGGCTTTGGCCTTCAAAGATGAGTTTCTCGATGGGGGTGGGGGTCACGCCAAGCGCGCGCGCGCTGCGGTTTTCTCTGAGATCGGCGATATGAATAAATGCCGCACGCTCAAGGCCAATCTCAATAAAGGCGCTCTGCATGCCTGGCAGTACGCGTACGACTTTGCCCAAGTAGATATTGCCAACTTGCCCGCGTTGAATACTGCGCTCAAGGTGCAGTTCCTGCACGGCACCTTGGGCCACAAGCGCCACTCGGGTTTCAAAGGGCGTTACGTTGATCAGTATGTCTTCAGTCATGCGGATTCTCTGCGAGGTAATACGTAAATATTCGTGCTATAGTAGCGGGCTTGGCTGAGCAAATTGTGTTTGAAAATTCATCTGTTTCTAAGTATTGCTTTCTAAGCAAGTATGTCAAGTACGTTTTACGTAGTTTTTGCTGAAGTTTTCGCAAAATAAAGCGTTCTTGGTTTGACACAGATAAAAATGTCCTTCATAATCTCGCCTCTCTGCTTGTGACAGTTTTCTTACAAGCAAAGCGCAATACCTTGTTCTTTAAAAATTTGACAACCGATAAGTGTGGGCGCTTGATGCGCGTAGCGCAGGTCACGTAGCTGTAACAGGCTGCTGTGATTGCAAACGAAATCAAGTGCTCACTTGAAGTGAAATAGTAATGTCTCTGGGTGTTAAAGCCTGGAGGTAAAACGAAGTCACTTCCTTTGAGCAGCGACGTATAACCGGCCCGAGCTTAGGCTTGGGTCATGGAAATACGATTTATACAGAGATTAAACTGAAGAGTTTGATCCTGGCTCAGATTGAACGCTAGCGGGATGCCTTACACATGCAAGTCGAACGGCAGCGCGGACTTCGGTCTGGCGGCGAGTGGCGAACGGGTGAGTAATGTATCGGAACGTGCC
>JBILJY010000076.1:0-11254 GCA_044376975.1 Burkholderiaceae bacterium
CACGTAAATCAGACAACAACACCCAAGCGTCTTCGCCCAGCAAGCGGCAGACGACCTCTCGGTCTGAAAATGAGGTGTAGTTGTAGGGGATTTCGCGCAAACGAGACTGAGCGTCTGACGCAGGCATGGCTTTCAGCAGGTGGCTAGCGAGAGGGGCATTCATAAAGGATCGGTTCAAGCCCTTAAAGCGTTATTTTAAGGCATCGTGCAGGGGCTGCTCGAATAACCCTTCCGACTAGAGAACCAGCGTCAGCATCCAAGAAATAGCCGCGTATCGCAAAAATTTTCCTAGCGCCATCCAGGCCACGCAAGGCCAGAACGACAAGCGCAGCCAGCCGGCAACTAAGCAAAGGGGGTCGCCAATCACTGGCAGCCAAGCAAAAAAAAGTCCCGCTGGGCCTAGTCGACGGATCCAACGCTCTGCGAGGTGATCTGCGCCGCCTGCGCGCGTGGTGACTTCTCGTTTGGCGCGCCAGCGCCCGTAAGCGCCGTGAGCGCCAGCCCCCATCCAATAGCTCACCACGCCGCCGAGCGTGTTACCCGCAGTGGCAACCCAGATCGCTGGCCACAGCATCTCTGGAACACTGGTTACATAGGCGAGCAAAAAGGGTTCCGAACCAAACGGCAAGATCGTCGCGGCGAGCAAGCCCACCGCGAACAGGGCCGGCAAACCGACTTCCGGCAGCGACAGCCAAGCCAATAGTGCACTTAACAATTCGTTCAGAGCAAACTCCATCATAAGTAAGAAAGCTTTAGCCTGATCGTGGGATAATTGCGGCATTGCAGCACGCACGGCCAGGAAACCATGAACACCGATTATCTTAAGCGCATCCTCACCAGCAAAGTGTATGACGTTGCGGTCGAAACATCTCTAGATCTCGCCCCCCAGCTTTCCGCACGTATTGGCAACACTGTCTTACTGAAGCGAGAGGACACACAGTCCGTATTTAGCTTCAAGCTCCGGGGCGCCTACAACAAGATGGCGCACTTACCGAAAACCGCACTTGCTCGTGGCGTGATTGCTGCCTCTGCAGGCAACCATGCGCAAGGTGTTGCACTCTCAGCTCGCCGACTTGGCTGCAAAGCTGTCATCGTCATGCCCACCACCACCCCGGCAGTCAAGATCGAGGCAGTCAAAGCCCTTGGCGGTGAAGTCGTGCTTCAAGGTGATAGCTTCAGCGATGCCTATGCCCACGCTCTAACCTTAGAGAAAAAACGCCACCTCACCTTTGTCCATGCTTTCGATGACCCAGATGTCATCGCTGGGCAGGGTACGGTCGGCATGGAAATTTTGCGTCAACATCCGGGTCCCCTCGACGCCATCTTTGTAGCGGTAGGGGGCGGGGGTCTCATCAGCGGGATTGCCGCTTACGCCAAGCAATTGCGCCCCGAGATAAAAATTATCGGCGTGCAAACCGTCGACTCTGATGCGATGCTGCGTAGCGTCCGCGCTGGCCGCCGCATCTCGCTTAGCGAGGTAGGGCTTTTTTCAGATGGTACTGCCGTCAAACAAGTGGGAGTCGAAACCTTTCGCTTAGCGCGGGAATACGTCGATGACTATGTCGTTGTCGATACCGACGCCATCTGTGCGGCGATCAAGGATGTCTTTCAGGATACCCGCAGCGTGCTTGAGCCAGCAGGCGCACTCGCGATTGCGGGGGCCAAGCAGTATGCGGCCGACCACAAGCTCAAAGGCAAAACGCTGGTAGCGATTGCCTGCGGCGCCAACATGAACTTCGATCGGCTCAGATTCGTAGCGGAACGCGCCGAAGTCGGCGAAGAGCGCGAAGCTATTTTTGCAGTAACGCTACCCGAACAACGAGGTAGCTTTCGCGCGTTTTGCAGCCTCGTCGGACACCGTAATGTCACCGAATTCAACTATCGGATTTCGGACTCAACGTCTGCCTATGTTTTTGTTGGCATTCAGGTTTCAAGCCCGAACGAACCGCTTCGCATCGCCAACAGTTTCCGCAAGCACGGCTTTGCGACGCTTGACCTGACCGATGATGAAATGTCAAAAACCCACTTACGGCACATGGTGGGCGGGCGTTCAGGACTGGCGCAGCACGAGCTGCTTTATCGCTTTGAGTTTCCAGAGCGACCCGGGGCGCTCATGCGCTTTTTACAGTCGATGAAGCCCGACTGGAACATCAGTCTTTTTCATTATCGCAACCAAGGCGCAGATTACGGCCAGATCTTGATCGGAATTCAGGTGCCCGCCGGTAGCAAAAAAGCCTTTAAAGCTTTCCTAGAGGAAGTAGGCTACCCGCATTGGAACGAAACAGACAACCCCGCCTACAAGCTCTTTCTGTAAACGGCCGCCTAAGACATGCCCAGGATGGGCATGCTGCGAGGCTAAAACGTACAAACGCTAAAAAATGGTGTGTCTGTTTTTGCGATGAGTGATGATCCACCCAAGGCGGGAAGATCCACAATCGCGGCAGCCTCGACAACATTACTGCCCAACTGTTGCAGCAACTTCACTGCCGCAAGCATCGTGCCACCGGTAGCAACTAAGTCGTCAACAAGCAACACGCGTTGCCCTGGCTTGACCGCGTCTTGATGCACCTCGACGACCGCATCACCATACTCAAGCGTATACGCCGCTGAAACAGTTTTGTAGGGAAGTTTGCCCTGCTTACGGACTGGAACAAAACCAACGCCCAGGGCATAGGCAAGTGCACTCCCAAAAATGAAACCACGGGCATCTATACCAACCACCACGTCAAGCTTGTGACGCATGTGCCGATAAACAAAGATGTCTATCAGCGCACGAAAAGCTCGAGGGTCTTGCAGCAAAGGGGTAATGTCACGAAACATGACTCCTGGCTTGGGCCAGTCGGGTACGTTGCGGATCAGACTGCGTACCAGCTCTATCGGGTCTTGATAGGGAATCGGGTTATTCATGGAACGGTTTTCCGCATACGTTTAAACAATACAGAGAATACGCTATTCAAGGCGTTCGCACCTTGACCGTATTCGACACGCGCAACGCCTTTGCCCGTGCCTCGTCAATCGTCCGGGCTTGCGCGAGGGCAACCCCCATACGTCGTTTCACAAACGATTCTGGCTTGCCAAAGAGCCGCAGATCAGTACCTGGCTCACTTAAGGCGGCGGCTACCCCATCAAACCCGATGCCTTGTGCCTCAACACCTCCATAAATCACACTGCTTGCGCCCGGAGCAATTAATGTTGTGTCGACCGGCAAGCCCAAGAGTGCTCTAGCGTGTAATTCAAACTCACTTTGGCGCTGAGTAATTAACGTCACAAGCCCAGTATCATGCGGGCGAGGGCTGACTTCCGAGAACCACACTTGATCTCCCGACACAAAGAGCTCGACCCCAAAAATACCTTGCCCGCCCAAACTATCCGTTACCTGCAAGGCGATTTGCCGGGCGCGCTCCAAGGCGTCCTCAGGCATTGGCTGGGGCTGCCAGCTCTCAACGTAGTCCCCGTCAACCTGACGATGCCCGATCGGCTCGCAAAAATGCGTCGAAATCTTGCCATCTGCCCCGCGTGCGCGAACGGTCAGTAGCGTGATCTCATATTCAAAATCGATAAACCCCTCGACGATGATGCGTGTGCCGTCGACACGGGCACCTTGTTTGGCGATATTCCAGGCCGATGCAATATCTTGAGGTCCACGCAACACCGACTGTCCCTTCCCAGAGGAAGACATCACGGGCTTGACCAAGCAGGGGAACCCTACGTTTTGGGTCGCACGCTCAAGCTCTTCGACAGAGTCTGCGAACTGGTATGGCGAGGTGGGCAAGCCCAACTCTTCAGCTGCCAGTCGGCGGATCCCCTCGCGATTCATGGTGAGCTGTGCCGCACGTGCAGTCGGTGTGACGCGTACTCGGCCGGCTGCCTCAAGCTCCACCAACAAATCCGTGGCGATGGCCTCGATTTCTGGGACGATGATGTGCGGCCGTTCTTTCTCAATGATTGATCTAAGTTTTTCTTTGTCAGTCATCGTCACGACATGCGCTCGATGCGCCACCTGGTGCCCTGGCGCTTGAGGGTAACGATCGACTGCAATCACCTCAGCGCCAAAGCGCTGTAGGGCCATGATCACTTCTTTGCCCAACTCTCCGGAGCCCAGCAACAGTACACGCAACGCCGTGGGCGAGCCAGGGGTACCCAGCCTAGCTTCAAAGGGCTCCAACGCGGCGGCAGGAGATGCGTTCGGTGAAAAGGGGGTCGTAGCCATGAGGATCCTGGAAACGGGAACAATGAATGATGGTGCAGATTCGGACAGTAGCAGATACAAACACAGCACGCCTGCGGCCTGAAACGATTAAAATCGGGCAATGTCTCCTCCTAAATCAGCCGCAGCCTCTGTGCTTGCATCTGCTCGTCGCACCCTGGATATCGAAGCCCGGGCGTTGAATGAATTGAACCAACGCCTAGACGCGAGCGTTGAGCGCGCCGTTGCGCTCATGCTCGAGTGCAAAGGCCGCGTTGTCGTATGCGGCCTAGGGAAAACAGGACACATCGCACGCAAAATCGCAGCCACGCTAGCTTCAACAGGCACTCCCTCGTTTTTTTTGCATGCAGCCGAAGCCGTTCACGGAGACATTGGGATGATCGGGGGGCAAGACCTTCTAATCGCCGTGTCTTACTCTGGCTCAGGCCAAGAGCTCCTTACCATACTGCCCGCGGCCCATCGCCTAGGGGTCAAAGTGATCGCGATGACGGGGCACAATGACTCAGATCTGGCTCGCCTGGCCGACGTCCACCTCGATGTCAGTGTCTCGCAGGAAGCCTGCCCTCTCAATCTGGCACCAACAGCAAGCACGACCGTCGCGCTCGCCATGGGCGATGCATTAGCCGTGGCCTGTCTTGAGGCTCGAGGCTTCGGTGCAGAGGACTTTGCCCGCTCACACCCGGGCGGCGCGCTCGGACGTCGACTACTGACTCGCGTGTCTGACATCATGCGTAACGCCGATGCCGTACCCTGCGTAAAACAGACAGCATCCGTGTTTGAAGCACTAGAAGAAATCTCACGCAAGGGCATGGGGATGACCGCGGTGCTCGACGCAGAAGGCCGAGCGATCGGCATATTTACGGATGGCGATCTGCGTCGCCTGATCGAACGTAAAGGCAATGTTCGCGACCTCAACGTCACCGACGGCATGTCGCGTAACCCTCGCCATATTCAACCCGAAGCATTGGCCGTTGATGCCGCCGTGCTGATGGACAGCCACAAGCTCAACCAAATGCTGGTCGCGGACGAGCAAGGCAAGCTGATAGGCGCACTGCACATGCACGACCTAATGGCGGCAAAAGTCGTCTAACCCAACATGAACAGACCCCCTCTTATTCCCCACCCTGCTGAAGCGCTGGTGCTTTCCAAGATTTCCGCCTCCGTCAGAGAGCGCCTTGCGCGTATCAAACTGATGGTGTTCGATGTTGACGGGATACTGACCGATGGGAGTCTTTGGTACGGAGAGCACGGGGAGGTTTTCAAACGCTTTCATGCGCTTGATGGACACGGACTGAAAATGCTGGCGGCCAGTGGTATCGCGGTTGTACTAATGACCGGCCGCTCCGGACCAATCGTTGATCGTCGTGCGGCCGAACTAGGGCTAGGCGATGTCTTACAAAACGTCCGAGACAAGGGTCTCGCGATCACAGAACTCGCTGGCAAACACCGCGTGTCCTTGGAACAAACTGGCTTTATGGGTGATGACCTCATTGACCTTCCCGCAATGCAACGCACTGGCTTCGCAGCTTCTGTGCCCGACGCGCCGGCCTACGTACAGCAGACTGCGCACTGGGTGGCAATCAAGGCGGGCGGTCATGGGGCAGCGCGCGAGTGCTGTGACATCATCTTGGCGGCGCAGCATCGACTCGGACCGTTTTTTCAACCTGGGCGGCTTGGGCCAGGCTCGATACAGTAGACACGCATGAAAGAACGCGCCTCGATAGTCGTATCTCTCTTTATCCTGCTCACACTTGTGTTGGGGACTTGGTGGGCGGCCGACTACTCGCAACGTGCGGTCGAGATTGACCCCCCTAGTCGTATCACGCATGAGCCTGACGCTTGGGCAAAAAAGATTGTTCTGCTGCGTACGGATGAAAAAGGGTTCGTGATCCATCGCCTCGAGGGTGACCTGATGGAGCATTTCCCTGATGACAAGTCCTACGAATTGATTTCGCCCCGCGCCTTTGGGCTCAAGCCTGAAAATCCACTGACCGTGGCAACTTCACGCATGGCCGTTGTGTACGATGAGGGAAATCGCATCATCATGCGTGGCGACGCCGTGATTTTGCGGCTCGGGGATGGCGAGCGTCAACCTCTTAACTTTCGTAGCGACGAGCTCACCTTGCTTATTAAGGAAGACCTCAGTTACACCGACCTACCCGCCATCGCCACTAGCGGCCGCTCACGGATGAGTGGTATCGGGATGCGCTTTAACAACGCCACGCAGCAGTTAGACGTGTTTAAATCGACTGATGTCGACATTGCGCCGAAGGATCAGGCAGCAGCGTCGCCCACAAAAGCATTGATACCCAAGCCATGATTAAATTTTGCTCTCTGCGCACAGCTCTTCAAACCATCTTCGCGATGCTATGCCTACATGGGTCGCTCGGCCAGGCACAACAAACGCCACCCACCACGGTAACGCCTGAAGAACCAAGCACGACGATACTTTCAGACACGCTGCATTACGACGACACAAAGCGTGAAAGTACCTTCACCGGAAAAGTCGTGATGACGCGAGGCTTTCTCACCATGAATGCCGATGTGCTACAGATGCGCGAGGACAAAGACGGTAACCAGTTCGGTGACGCCACCATGAAGAGCGACAAACTGGTTTTAATCCGTCAATTACGCCCTGAAAACTTTGAAGTGCTTGAAGGCGTTGGGCAGCGCGCCGAATACGATGGCAAAAACGAAACGTTTGACCTAATCGGTAAGGCAGTTGTGTCGCGCTATATCTGCGGCAAACACTTTGATACGGTCAGTGGTCAACAAGTTCGCTACAACCAAAAGACTGATGTGTATCAAGCATTTTCGGGGCCAAACTCTGCCAACGCGGATGGCCGCGTGCGCTCAGTCGCACAGCCTAAAGCACGTGCGGAAGCCGCCGTCGCGGAGTGCAAAGCCAAGCAAGGCAACCTAACCCCCGCACCTGCTGCGAAACCCGCTGGCGCAGCTCGCCCTTAAAGCATCACCCATGCAAACATCGCAAGCCTCAACCTCGTCTAATCCCGCTCCTGTTCATGCGCCCGGAAAACTCACAGTAACCGGGCTGCGTAAGTCCTACGGTGGGCGGATGGTGGTGCAAGACGTATCCATCTCGGTGAATAGTGGTGAAGTGGTCGGTCTACTTGGTCCCAACGGCGCGGGGAAGACCACGAGCTTCTACATGATTGTGGGCTTAATCGCAGCCGATGCTGGTCGCATCGAAATCGATGACACATCTATCAGCAGTATGCCCATCCATCGTCGCGCGCGCATGGGCTTGTCCTACTTACCGCAGGATGCCTCGGTCTTCCGAAGATTAACTGTCGAACAAAACATTCGTGCAGTGCTCGAATTACAAATCGATAATGACGGCAAAAAGTTTTCGGTGAGCACGATCGAACAACAGCTCAATGCTTTGCTTGAAGAGCTACAAATTACACATATTCGGAAAAATAGCGCCCTCTCACTCTCCGGCGGCGAGCGCCGGCGCGTCGAGATCTCTCGTGCGCTTGCGACACGCCCCCGGTTTATTCTGCTCGATGAACCCTTTGCTGGCGTAGACCCTATCGCCGTAATCGAAATTCAGCGTATCGTGCGCTTTCTGAAAAGTCGCGGAATCGGTGTGCTCATCACCGATCACAACGTGCGAGAAACCCTAGGTATCTGTGACAGGGCCTACATCATCAGTGAGGGCAAAGTACTCACTAGCGGCGTACCCGATGCGATCATTAACGATGCCTCTGTACGTCGCGTCTATTTGGGCGAACACTTTAAGATGTGACGCCCGCCGAGGCCGGCAACGGCCCTTATGTTGCGGTGCACACCAAGTTTTGCTGATGTAGGTCAATCTATGGGTACTTTTGCCCTTGATTTCCGCACGCAAGTCACTACACTTTAAACATTGATCACACACAAAGGAGTCTTTCGCCGCCCACACCCCGTGCATTCGCACAACTGCCGTTCCTTTTTGGAGAGTACGCAATGAACCTGAACATCACCGGTCACCATCTTGACGTCACCCCAGCCATCCGGGAATACATCCAAACCAAAATGGCCCGCGTTTTGCGGCATTTTGATCACGTTATTGGCACGCAAGTCATGTTATCAGTAGAACCCCTCAAGCACCACGCAGAGATCACCTTGCATGTCCGCGGCAAGGATATTCATTGCGCAGCGTCAGAGCAAAACCTTTATGCCTCGATTGATTTATTGATAGACAAAGTCGACCGTAAAGTACTGCAGTACAAATCCCGCACACAAGATCATCATCACCTCGCCCCCAAGCGACAGATTTTCGAAACGGCGTAAACGCCTAGCGTTAACCTGCGGCAAACCCACGCCCGCCACCTCTCTGGCGGGCGTTCGTATTTATAGGGTCGTCAGCCAGCGAAGGGGCAATCGAACAAGCAGCAGTGCGGCCAACCTATAATCCCCCACATGAAACACTTGTCGCGCCTTTTGTCACTAAGCAATGTTGTGCTTGACATGCCCGCAACCAGTAAAAAGCGGGTATTCGAGCAAGCCGCTCTACTACTTGAAAATAACCAAGGAGTAGAGCGCGCCGCTGTGTACGAGAGTCTTTTCGCGCGCGAACGACTCGGCTCCACGGGCTTGGGCTCCGGGATTGCCATGCCACATGGCCGGGTTAAGGGCCTCAAAACGGGCATCGCCGCATTTCTTAGGCTTGCAAAGCCGATACCTTTTGATGCGCCTGACCGACAACCTGTCGATCAGTTACTCGTTCTGCTCACACCAGAAGCCTCAACGCAACAACATCTCGATATACTTGCCGAAGTGGCTCGCCTATTTTCCAACGAAGCGCTCAGATCACGGTTGGCGATGGAAACCGACCCAAAGATCGTGCATGCTTTGTTGACTGAAGATCTACGCTAAATTTTCTCGAGCGGGCCCACTTCTTCCAAAACGGAGTCACCATGCTGACGGTGCAGGACCTGGTTCACGACAATACCGAAGACATTCCATTTACTTGGGTTGCCGGACAAACAGCGGCTGATCGTCTCATCCCGGATAACGGGATGGCTGCAGCGGACTTGATCGGACACTTAAACCTCATCCACCCCTCACGGATTCAGGTATTCGGCACCCAAGAGATGGATTACTACACGCGGTTTGACCTCAAGCGCCGTATCCACCACCTCGATGAGCTTCTAGCGGGTGGCGTACCTGCGATCCTCATTGCAGACAGCTTGCCGCCAACGGAAGATCTCATTCAAGGTTGTGAGCGTAATCAGATTCCGCTACTGACAACATCTGTCCACGCGGCCGAAGTCATCGACTTGCTGCGCATTTACCTTGGTCGGCGCTTAGCGCCGACAACCACCGTGCATGGGGTGTTCATGGACGTACTCGGGGTGGGCGTATTGATTACAGGCGAGTCTGGCTTGGGGAAAAGCGAACTCGCGCTCGAACTTATTTCACGCGGTCATGGTTTAGTCGCCGACGATGCCGTGGATCTTTCTCGCACAGCACCCCATGTTGTTGAAGGGCATTGCCCAGAGCTCTTGCGTAATATGCTTGAAGTCCGTGGCTTGGGGCTGCTTAATATTCGGACAATTTTTGGTGAGACGTCGGTACGGCGCAAGATGAAACTCAAGCTCATCGTGCATCTTGTACGGGCCACTGCGCAAGACAAGTTTGAACGTCTGCCCTTGCAAGACATGACCCAAGATATGTTGGGCTGTCCAATCCGCAAAGTGATGCTGCAAGTGGCAGCGGGGCGCAACTTAGCCGTCTTGGTTGAAGCAGCCGTGCGCAATACGATTCTAAAACTGCGTGGAATTGACACTCTCGCAGAGTTCATGGAAAGGCAAGCAGAAGCCATCGCAAGAGGACAGCCATAACATGCCCCAGCTAAACGTTGTCTTACTCACAGGGATTTCTGGCTCAGGCAAATCCGTTGCCTTGCGCCTACTCGAGGATGCCGGCTATACCTGCGTCGACAATCTGCCGGTCCGTTTTTTACATGAATTTATTGGTTCGATGCGGGGCGACCCAACAGGCAGAGTTGCCATTTCCATTGATGTCCGTTCGCCAGGTGACCTCGATGAATTACCCGACATCATCACGGCACTCTCTGCGATGGGGACACAACTACGCGTTGTATTTCTCGATGCAGACGACCAGACTTTAATTCAACGCTATTCTGAATCGCGCCGACGCCACCCTCTGTCCGATCGCCTCGCACGCAAAGGGGTGGCCGCCTCGCTCGAGCAGTGCATCGCCCAAGAGCGGGATCAACTCGCGCCACTGCGCAATCTTGGGCATGTGATCGATACCTCCGGTCTGACTCCTGGTCAGTTGCGCACTTGGATTCGTGATCTCGTCCAAGCAGATCGTAAACCGCTGCTACTGACCTTTGAGTCCTTCGCCTTCAAAAAGGGCGTCCCCAGTGATGCTGACATGGTTTTTGATGTGCGATGTCTGCCCAACCCACACTACGACCCTCTGTTACGACCACTCACGGGTAAAGACCAGCCAGTCGCCGACTGGCTGGCCGGGTTCGATGACGTGGCCCAAATGGCAACCGACATCGAAGCCTTCATTCGTAAGTGGCTGCCGCGCTATACCGAGGACACGCGAAGCTACCTCACGGTTGCGGTCGGCTGTACGGGTGGTAAACATCGGTCGGTCTACTTAGTTGAAACGCTCGGTAAGCGCTTCGCGGATCACGGCCCGGTTCTCGTGCGTCATCGCGATCAGCCGACACTATCCGAATGACACCAGTTGGCTCGCCCCTTGGCCGCTTACTTGTCATTGCGCTTGTGTGCACGCTACTTGCAGCCTGCTCAGGAGGCGGTCGCCGTGGCGGCGCTTATTACATGGACGATGGCCCCGAGGCCAATCCCCCCGCAAACTTAGATGCTGTTCCGGATGCCGTACCGCGCATTGAGCCCTTGGCACGCGGCCCAAATAATCCCTACACCATCTTTGGTCAGCGCTATGTCCCAGACACATCCGGGCGGCCTTATCGCGCGCAAGGCCCTGCCTCTTGGTACGGTAAAAAATATCACGGTAAGCCTACGTCCAACGGCGAACGCT
>JBILJY010000120.1:0-8370 GCA_044376975.1 Burkholderiaceae bacterium
TTGCTTGTAACGGATACCCAGCGATCCCCCGCGTTGCCAGACGTTCCCTCTGCCGTGGATGTGGGCTTGCCTAATATGGCGATGAGATTTTGGATCGGCTTTGCTGCGCCAGCGGGCACGCCAAGCGAAATCCTCAATCAACTCAATAAAGAGATTATCGCGGTAGTGAAATCGTCTGCGGCACAAGAGCAGTTGAGTAAGCAGGGGCTGGATGCCGTTGGTAACAGCCGCGCGGATGCCCAGACGATGGTGCTAGAAGAAATGGCGCGTTGGGAAAAACTGATCAAGGAAGCGGGGATTACGGCGTCGTAATAGCGTTGATCGGGGCATTGACGCCATTCGCTGAAATGAGTGAGCCGACTGCGTTTAACCTAGTGTTGAAATGTTTTTTGTGAGATTGCTGACATGAAGCTTTGTACGTTTGGTGTGTCGACCCCACTCGGTTTAATCGAGCGGGTGGGCGTTTATACAGAGCAGGGCGTGGTGGACGCAACAGCTGCTCGGCAGGCTTTTTTAGAGCGAACACTTTCTGCGGCCGCTGCGCACAGAGTCGGCGAGGCGCAGGTACCTGCTGAAATGATTGCGCTGATTGGCAGCGGTCAGCAAGCAATCAACTGGGTAGCAGAAGCGGTGGAAGCTGTGCTGAAGCAGGGAGTAAGTGCAACCTCTGCGGGTGTGCGCACCGTCTACCTTCCTGCTGATATTCAATTGCTTGCGCCGGTTAAAAGGCCGCCTAGCATTGTGAACTTTAGTGTGTGGCCTGCGCATAGCGCGAGCGCCGCATCGTTAGGTATTGAGCTGGCGGCGAACACCGCAGAAGCGTTGGTCAAACCTTATTGGAAAGGCAATCCAGATGCAGTGGTGGGCCCAGAGACGACCTTGCATCGCCCTCCTTATGCCGAGGTGCTCGACGTCGAATGTGAATTAGTGTGCATCGTGGGAGCCGGCGGGCGTGACTTGGATCATGCTGCTGCAAAGCGTGCCATAGTCGGCTATTCAATTATGAACGACGTGAGCGCGCGGGAGCGTCAGTCTGCTGAGATGAAGTTTGGTCGTGGCCCTTCAAAGGGTAAAGATTTTGATAATGGCTACCCACTAGGCCCATGGATCGTCACCGCAGATGAGCTTGGCGATCCCAAAGCGTTGCGGATGTCGCTACTCGTGAATGGTGTTGAGCGTTCGGCTTGTGACACCTCGGGAATGATCTGGGATTTCCCTGAGATGCTCTCTTACCTTTCATGCGGGCAAACGATCCGACCAGGCTCGGTCATCAGTGGTGGCTGTTATCCGGGCGGTTCCGCACATGAGGTGGGCATTCACTTGCATCCGGGTGACAAGGTTGAAATGCACATTTCAAAAATCGGTGGGCTGGTGAGTACGATTGGACCGTAGTGACTGCTCCCTAAGAGGTCGGTGACAGCGAGGCTGTGACAAACTCAGGCGTGAAAATTTTGTCAGCCATTATTTGGCAACGTTTGATTAACCGTGGCTCGTCCGGCCCATAATCTGCAATGGCGTTGTGCCAAGTTGTCAGGTGATCCCAAATCAATAGATCTCCAACAGCCCATCGATGCGTGTAGCGATACTCTGGTTTTAGGATGTGATCGAACAGTTGCTTCAAGAGTGCATCGCTTTGTTCTTTTGGCATGCCTTCTATGTGAGTCGTAAAACTTGGATTCACATAAATGGATTGTTTGCCAGAGACAGGATGTTTTAAAAAAACAGAATGACATGAAGGCGGGTGTGCCGCGCGTTCAGCCTCTGAAAGAGGTGCGCGTGGACTCGCTTTTTCGCGACGCATAAATTCCCAATAGAAATTGAGGTCATGCATGGCCGTCGCCGTGGCGAGTTGCTGTTTCATTTCCTGAGGCAAGTCGTCGTATGCGGCTGACGTATCGCAGAACTCTGTCGCTCCGAGAGGTTGGCCGTCACGCATCGGCACTTTGAATGCCAACAACGCGTTGGCGTAACCGACCGATCGGTTGTAGGTCATGTCTGTGTGCCAATTCTGACCTGCGTCGGGGATGCCAATAAATTTACCCTCCTGACGCACGTTTGACAGCACCGATACTTCCGGGAAACCACTTTTATCCTGCCCAGACCGCAAGGTTTGGAGACTACCAAAGTGCGCTGAAAAATTTCGCAATTCAGGCGCATCAATGGTCTGTCCAGGAAAACAAAGTACCTTGCGCGTTGCCAGGGCTTGCAGCAGCTCGGCAAAGTCGTTTTTAGATAAGGGTTGGTGCAAATCAATCTCAGTGACTGTTGCACCAATCGAGGCCGACCGAGGTGTGATTAGCATCGCGTTACTCTGTTTTAACGCCGGCTTTGACTACCACTTCTTTCCAGCGAGCGATATCTTGAGCGACAAAGACGGACATTTCCTTCGGGGCTAGGAATTGAGGTTCAAGCCCGGCATCGATTAACTTTTTGTGGATGGTTTTGTCGGCAAGCGCCTGGCCCAGTGCCGCACTCACTTTTTGTGTGATGCCTTCAGGAAGTCGTGCGGGCCCAAATATTCCGAACCATGCGCTCGCCAACATTCCCGGCACACCTTGCTCAATGGCGGTCGGCAGATCTGGCGCCTGCGAGAGGCGTTTTTCAGAAAGAGTGGCAATCCCTCTTAAGCGACCATCACGTATGTATGGCAACAGAGCGACGGTGTAAATGAGAACGGGAACGTGTCCCGCCAGTACATCGGTCAAGCCTTGGCTGATATTGTTGTAAGGGATGTTGACGAGCTTTGCACCTTTCGTGCGCAGCATGTCTCCGGCGAGGCTGTTCGACGAACCCGCTGGTGATGAGGCATAACTCAAGCCAGCCGGCAGCGTGTTTGAGTAAGCAATCAGCTCTTGTAGGTTCTTAACCGGAACGGATGGATGCACCGCGATAATATTCGCCGACATCGCTGCTAAGCCGATCGGTGTGAAATCTTTCTCGATGTCGTAAGGCATCGTGTTGGGCCGTATAGCTGCCACAATCGAATGTGAGGATGTCGAACCCATGCAGAAGGTGTAACCGTCAGGCGCGGCCGACTTGACAGCTTGCGCACCCAAGACACCGTTAGCGCCCGGACGATTTTCGACAACCAGTTTTTGCCCGAGCGTTGCTGACATGGACTGCTCGAGATGGCGCGTCAAAATGTCAGTGGCAGATCCGGGTGCAAAAGGCACAATCATGCGAATTGAGCGATTGGGGTAGTCGGACTGGGCACGCGCTAGGCCAAATGGCAAGCTTGGTAACGCGAGCGCCAAGGCGCCTTGTCCTGCAGTTGTCAACAACACACGTCTTTTTGGATCTAAGCGCTTTGCAACCATATTGCCTCCTGGGGCTGTTGAGGACGTCTCGAACGTGAGCGTGTCGAGGAATATTTCATCCTACTAGTTTTGTTTTTCGTTGTCTATCAATACCTTGGGCTAAGCGTTATACAGGCCCGCGTATATACTTGATAACAAGAAAATTTCAAAGATGCGCCTTTTTGAAATACCGCTAAGCAAGGCGCTTCTTGTGTAAAGCCGAATCGAGCGAATTATTTTTTTGAACAAACACTTTTTGAACACAACATTGAATAGGCCGTACTAATGGAAATTGATATCAATGCATTACCGCCGGCAGAGCAATATAAGTTGTTGTCATCGACCGTTGTGCCTCGGCCCATCGCCTTGGTGACCACAATATCCGACCAGTTTGGAGATAACGCCGCGCCGTATAGTTTCTTTAACTGTATGGGTGAGAATCCGCCGGTCATGGTCCTTGGCTTAGAGACCAAGCGTCACAATCAAGCGTTAAAGGATACAACCGTCAATATCCGCGATAACGGACAGTTCGTGATTCATCTCGTGGATGAGCCGATGGCCGAAGCGATGAATATATGTGCGATCGATTTTCCTAGCAATATTTCAGAGGTGGAACAAGCCGGGCTCACGCTAACCGCGTCGCGCCTTGTACGGCCCAAGCGTATCGTTGAGGCCCCCATTGCCTTTGAGTGCGAAAAAATCGCATTGATTCAAATTGGACCGACCCGCAACATCGCAATTGGTAAAGTCGTTAGGATGCACGTACGCGACGGCTTGCTCGATCCGGTGACGAATTACATCAACCCCGAGCTCTATCGACCTGTTGGTCGAATGTTTGGAAAGTTGTATACGCGCACCCGGGATCATTTCGAAATGCTTGTCCCCAGTTTTGAGGACTGGGAACGCGAGCACATGAAGTAAGCTGAAGAAGCCGCGATAGCAAGAAAAAAGTCGCGAGAGGCTGGAAAAACATAAAAGCGACAGGACTATGCTTGTTGGATCTAGCATTTCGTTGATAATCTACAGTTACGACAACATGACTAGGGACAAAAAATGACAAAACCTTTAGCTTTAGTGTTTGGTGGCTCACGCGGGATTGGTGCTGCCTGTGTGCAGGCCTTAGCGCAGCAGGGATTCCGCGTGGCATTTACCTATGTAAGCAAGCCCGACGAAGCCAAAGCACAAGAAAAAGCAGGACAGATTAAGGCCTATGCGGCTGATGTGTGCGATGCGGCAGCCGTGCAAGGTGTGTTTGCACAAGCGATCAAGGATTTTGGTACGCGTCCCCAGACGGTTGTGGTGAATGCAGGGATTAATCAGCCTTATGTCCCCATGGGGCAGTTCACGCACGACAACTTCCGTCGGTTGATGGAGGTGAACGTGTTCGGTGCGTTTAACGTCCTGACCGAGGCGGCGAAAGAAGTGCTGGATGATGGATCAATTATCGGCATTACAACCTCCATGGTACGCAATGCGGTGCCGGGCGGAGGCCCCTACACGGCGACCAAGGCTGCAGTTGAATCGCTCTTGCGCTCAATGGGCAAGGAACTCGGCCCACGTGGTGTGCGTGTCAATGGTGTGGCACCAGGCGCTGTGGATACTGATTTGTTCAATGCAGGCAAGACCGAAGAGGCTAAGCAGCGTGCCGCATCAATGAGCCCCTTCAACCGTATTGGCAAACCCGCCGAGGTGGCCGATGTGGTGGCGTTCTTGGCCTCGGATCGCGCCTCATGGATTCACGGTCAGATCATTCAGCCGAATGGTGGACTGGTCTAGATTACGTGTATGCGTAACAGATACGACGTCATCGTTGTTGGCAGCGGAGCGGCTGGGCTTTGCGCCGCCGCCGTTGCTGCAAGTGAAGGACAATCTGTACTGCTGTTGGAATCGGCAAAGAGTATCGGAGGCACCACGGCCATTTCTGGGGGAATGGTCTGGATTCCTGCAAACCATAAGATGAGTTCTGTTGGTCTTGAGGACAGCCTTGAGTCTGCCGTCAGTTATCTCAAGCAGACTGTTCCAGATTCAAGCGAGGGCATGGATACGTTTTTAAACGAATCTGATCCAGCCATTCGCTACCTTGAGCAGCATACGACCCTCAAATTGCGTCCTGTTAAACGGTACCCTGATTACTATCCAGAGTTATCCGGTGCAACACTTGGCGGCCGTGTCCTTGAGCCGGTGCCCTTTGATGGGCGTGAGCTAGGGAGTCATTTCGCAGACCTGAGATGGCCCTTGCCGGAGTTTATGTTGTTCGGCGCAATGATGGTGAGCCGAGAAGATATTCCTCATTTGCGACGCGTAGGCCGATCGCTGCGCTCGACCATTCATGCAATCAAATTAGTCGTTCGGTATGCTTTCCAGCGACTGACGCACCAACGCGGAACGACCCTATATCTGGGTAATGCGTTGGCGGGGCGCCTGTACAAGTCCGTTCTGGCACTGGGTGTGACGGTCAAAGTAGAGACCCCTGTAGTCGAGCTGCTGAAGACTCCAGATCATGGACGTGTGACGGGTGTGCGCGTCGATGCGCGAGAGGGCTCACAGGACATCATCGCAGACAAAGCAGTCATTCTTGCGACGGGTGGCGTATCGCATTGTGCTTTGCTCAGACGAAGCTACATTCCAGAAGGGGTGAGTGATATCACGGCCTGTATGCCCTCTGAGGCAAAGTTGCGCGGCGCAGAGTTGGCGACGCAAGCGCTGGATGCGCAAATGTCTGAAGCAACACAACAAGGCGGATTTTGGGTCCCTGTATCAGTTTTTCGACGTGAGGATCACTCACTTGGCGTCTATCCGCACACGGTCACGGACCGCGCTAAGCCAGGATTGATTGCGGTGAATCAACTGGGTAAGCGCTTTGTGAATGAAGCGGTGTCTTACCATGAGTTTGTCAAAGCGCAGGTGAATGCGCAAAATAATGCCGTGCCAGCGTATCTCCTGTGTGACAGTCAATTTTTATGGAAGTACGGGCTGGGCAAAATAAAACCTTTCATGCGTATGCTTGATGCAGATATTGCGTCGGGTTACTTAAAGCGCGCGCAGACCATTGCTGAACTTGCCATGCAACTGGGCGTCCCGACTGAAAGTCTGACGCAAACCGTGGACTCCTTTAATGTCCATGCCGCACGCGGAGAGGATCCGGCGTTCGGGCGCGGCTCGAACGCGTATCAATGTCATCTCGGAGATATGGATCAACAGCCAAATCCATGTGTCGCAATGATTAATCGCGCACCGTTTTATGCCGTCGAGGTCATCCCTTCAGATCTAGGGATGTCTGCTGGACTAAAAACGGATACGAATGCCTGTGTGCTTGGCCCAGACGGTACCGCTATCACCGGGCTTTATGCCTGTGGCAATGATATGGCGTCGATTATGAATGGTGCCTATCCGGGGCCCGGCATTACGCTCGGCCCCGCACTGACTTTCGCATACCTTGCAGCCCGACACGCGTCGCGTCGGGCCTGATGCCCGCTATTTAACGGGCGTGCGGCTTGCCGTAAATCGGTTCCTTGTAAGGAATAGGCGGTAACTGCCAGGTTCCTGTCGACGGTGGGCGTATGTTCGCATCAACGTGTACGTCGATCACGCAAGGGCGCTTATTCTTGATGGCGCGTTCAATGGCTCCCTTGAGATCTTGAGGCTTGGTCACGGTGATTCCATCTGCACCGCAGGCTCTCGCCCACGCGGCAAAGTCGGGATTGTATTGCTCACCAGTTTGCCCTTTGTAAAACGCAGTGCCGATTTCTCGGCCATCGAACAGGCCGTACTGTAGATCGCGAATCGCACCCCAGGCGAAGTTGTTCCAAACGATCCAGACGACCGGCAGGTTGTATTCCACTGCCGTACATAAAACGTACGGTGCCATCGTGAAGCCACCATCCCCCACCACGGCAACGCATGGGCGATCGGGGGCAGCGAGTTGCGCGCCAAGCACGCCACACACTCCAAAACCCATCGAGGAATAACCCCAGCTATTGAGCATGCTCTGAGGGCGCTTAGCCCGCCAGAACTGCATGAACCAGTTGTGATGTACACCAGAGTCTAGTGACAGAATGGCATCGTCGGGCAACATTTGCTGAACAGCACTGACCACAAACTCAGGACGTAAGGGGCTAGTTGAATCAGTAAAGTGTGGTGAAACAAATTTGTCCCACTCTGTTTGCCATCCTTGGACTTGCTCGCGCCATTGTACCCAGTTATTGATATGGATGGCAGCACGTGCCGAAGCGCCCGCTAATAGCTGACCCATAAATGTCTTGGCATCCGCGATGATTCCAAGCGTTGGCGGGTAGTTGCGTCCGAGCTCTTGCGGATCGATATCGACATGAATCAATTTGGTTGTTGGAAAATTCCATGAATATCCCGGTAACCAAGTTGAGGACGAGCGGTCGTCAAAGCGCGTGCCAATCGTAATCACTAAATCCGCAAATCTTCCCGCCTGATTGGCAGGATACGCACCGTTTCGTCCGATAAAGCCGAGCGCAAGGGGGTTATTGCCGTCCACGCAGCCCATGCCGTTGGGCGAGGTGATGACCGGGATGCCATATTTGTTGACGAATTCTGTGATCTCTGGACCCGCCTCTGCGAGCGTGGCCCCGTGGCCGATGAACAATACGGGTTGCCTTGCTTGCTCAAGAAGCTTCAGCGCTTCATTGATGTCATAGTCGCTCGCGCCTGGTCGATGCGGGCGGTCGATATGAGAGCGCGCGGGCACTTCAACATCGGCTTCCTCTTGAAACACGTTGTAGGGGATGTCGAGGTTCACTGGACCGGGACGACCTGTCACCATGGTATCCATCGCTTGGCGCAAGGCAAGCGGCAACATGTCTACGCGTGTCGGCTGAAAAGCGCGTTTCACCACGGGACGCAGCACCTGCGCAAAGTCCGCTTGATTATGTTTGTATAGTTCTTGAAACGGCGCACGGTTGTGTTGCGAGGTGGGTACGTTGGCGGTGATCGCCATAAAGGCAGACGAATCGGATAACGCCGTCGCGAGTGACATCACTAGATTAGCCGAGCCTGGTCCGGTTGAGGTAAGCGTTGCGACGGGGCGATGTTTGACGCGATAATA
>JBILJY010000257.1:0-2853 GCA_044376975.1 Burkholderiaceae bacterium
ACATTGTTCATGGCGAGGTGATATCAGTTGAATTTTGTCCCGCACATCGTATAAAGCATCGAGAATACCGACGTTACCGTGCCCGCAAATACCAAAGATGTAGGGCACACGTTCTTGTACCAATGTCTCGGCAATTAACTGACCGCCTTTCATCATTGCCATGTTTTAGTCCGCTGTGTGGAGTTAAGACAAAAAGTCAGATGGGTGTGATTTGATCGTGCACTGGCGTCGTAATCACCAAAAACACCAAGGGGTCAAGCCCCGTGTTCGAAAAACTATGCCTCACCCCCGGAGGGATGTAGACATAGTCATGCTCGCGCATCAATTTCTTTTGGTCATTTAACGTCAAGATACCTTCACCCTTGAGTACGTGATAGATCTGCTCTTGTACCTGGTGAACATGCTCCTCAACATAAGCCATCGGTTCGTAGGATGAAATCCGATAGTCAATGCGCTTGCTCCCTGAATTTTCTTCAGAGACAAGCGCTTTGGATAGGGCTCCTCCGTGATGTCCTGGGAATTCCTGCCAAAGCACTTCCGCGATGTGATTGGTAAAAGCGGTAGGGTGACTAATAGTGGAAGACTTGCTCATACGGTTCCTGGCGAGATGGCTATGTTGGGAAAGGTTTTTATTGACGAGGAATGTTGGCGCTAATCACCACATCACCGAGACGCTTGATTTCGGCGGCGATGAAGGCGTTGAACTGCGCGGGCGTTGTAGGTGCTGGGCTCACGCCTTGGGCATTGAGTGACTTGACCACGGCAGGAGAATTCAGCACCGTCGCCGCATCTTTAGAGATTTTTGCAACAATCGCGGGTGGTGTTTTTCCAGGTGCCATGAGGCCATACCAGTGGTCATAGATCATGCCGGGGATCACTTCCGAGATCGCTGGAATGTCTGGCATCAATGCTGCGCGTTTATCGGTACTCACCGCTAACGCAATGAGCTTACCTTCTTTGATAAAGGGCAAGGTCAATCCCAGGGGTGACCAGTAAAACGCAGCGCGGCCGGCTGTCGTGTCGACGAGTGCCTCGCCTGTGCCTTTGTAAGGAACGTGCACGATGTCAAGCTTGCCCATGCCTTTAAACATTTCACCGTTAAAGTGCGTGCCGCTACCAACCCCTGCAGACGCGAAATTCAGCTTGCCTGGTTGCGAGTTAATGAGCTTGATGAGGTCCTGCACAGTTTTGACGCCAAGCGATGGAGAAACGACGAGTACGTTCGGCACGCTTGTTCCAAAGGTCACGCCTGTGAAGTCTTTGAGCGTATCGTAGGGTAAGGACTTGTAGAGTGTGGGATTGATGGCGTGCGAGGCCGAGGTAAACATTAACGTCGTGCCGTCGGGGTCTGCGCCTGCAACGATGCGACTGCCGATCGTGCCACCCGCGCCAGGACGATTGTCGACGATCACGGGTTGACCCCAGATCTCTTGAAGCCCACGTCCAAGTTCACGCGCAACGATATCAACCTGACTACCGGCGGTGAAAGGGACGACGATTTTTACAGGCTTGCTGGGAAAGTTAGTTTGAGCGACGGCTGGCCCGGCCAGAGCGGCTCCTAATACGGCAATGCCTAAGGTTCTTGCGATTGTTGAAAGCATGATTATCGTCTCCTGATTTTTATGGTTCTAAATAAACACAACTATTACAACTGCTCCATCCCGCCGGTAGCTCCGACCTTTCAGTTAAATTCTTACCGGATTGTCGCCATCCCTGCCTGAGCAACTTGAGCGTCTTGGTGCGACAACACGCCGGAGACCCCAATCCCCCCAATCACTTCCCCATTGTCGATGATGGGAAACCCGCCTTCGAGCGGGGTGACGCCTGGTACCGCCATAAAACGTAAGCCCTCGCCACCTGCGGCAATCCCATCTTGAAACATTTTGGTTGGTCGACGGAAGTTCACGGCGGTTAATGCCTTACCGGTCGCAATCGCCATGCTTGAATGTTGTGTGTGATCCAGACGCTGCGCCAGTACCAAACTGCCGGAAGAATCCGCAATCACGATGGCGACTGGCCATTGATTTTTTGTCGCCTCCGCCTCGGCGGCAAGCATCATTTTCTTTGCTCGCTCGAGCGTAATGGGGCGCCCATAAGGTAATGGTTTGTCTAGAATTGGGGTGTTTGTGGTCATTTTTTAGGTAGCAATGTTTTTAAAGGGTTTAGCGAACTTATACTTGACCGCGCAAGTGGATAACAAGGTATTTTGTCTGATGCTAGGGAAGTCCCCAAGCGAGGAAGCAGCGATGGCAATTTTGGATGTCGACCACGTCAACGTCACGACGAGTGACCTTGAGAGGATGAGGCGTTTTTACACCGAGGTGCTGGGGCTGAAAGAGGGGGTGCGACCCCCCTTCACTCGGCCTGGTACCTGGATGTATTTGGGTGAGCGCGCTGTGGTGCATATTTCTACGGGGCGTGTACCCGTTGGCCAAAGTAGCGATGCGTTTGACCATATTGCGTTTAAAGCTAATGATCTAGAAGCCACGCGCGCGCAGCTTCGGCGCCATGGAGTTGCCTTTACCGAATTCGGTGTGCCTGATCGACAACTTCATCAGCTATTTCTCAGAGACCCTGAGGGAATGCAGATTGAGCTGGTGTTTTCCGGAGAAGATGCGCGCATTGCCCGCGAAGAAGGCGCGGCAGTCGATGTGACTCAGCGGGTGGGATCTGGCGAAGCCTCTTAAACCGCTTAGAGCATCACCACTTGGCAATGCCCTGCGACAAGCAAATGATGCTTAACGTGTAAACGCTTAATCTACCCGCGCGCCAGAATCTTTAACGATTTTTTCCCAAGTTGAAAGGTCATTCTTGATCAGCGCGGCGAACTGTTGTGGCGTGTTTTGCAAGGGA
>JBILJY010000077.1:0-11227 GCA_044376975.1 Burkholderiaceae bacterium
CCCGTAAATGTCATCTCGAACGCCTTAGACATCCCCACCGCACGCGGCAAGAACCAGGCACCACCGTCGCCCGAGACTAGTCCTACTCGCGCAAAACTTTCAGCGAACTTCGCGCTGCGCGCTGCAATACGAATGTCACACATCGTCGCTAGATCTAAACCTGCTCCGATTGCTGCGCCGTTTACAGCCGCGATGATGGGCGCTTCCAAGTTATAGATTGCGACTGGCACCCGCTGAATCCCTTCGGTGTAATAACGGCGAACATCGACAGGCGGCTTCTGTACGGCAGACGTGCTGCGATCTTGCATTCGTTTGACGTTCCCACCAGAGGAGAACCCCTCGCCTGCACCCGTCACGATCACGCAGCCAACGCTATAGTCTTTATTAATTTTCGCCACATACTCAACGAGCATATCGTTAATTTCTGGCGACAACGCATTGCGGGTTTCTGGTTCGTTCAGGGTCAGAATAACAATACCGCCCTCTTGTTCATATGTAACGGGTAATGCAGCCATGCGAATCTCCTACGGGTAGTATCCCGCCTGTATTAATCAAGACAGCTAAATCGTGCCTTCTTTCTTGAGTGCTTCAATGGAAGCGTCTGACATTCCTAGCCACTGCCCATAAATCTCTTGATTATGCTGTCCAAGTTTCGGACTCGATACGGTCGCCACGCGATCAGCGCCGTGAATCATCAGCGGACTACCTGGCAAGACGATACGACCAAGATCTTGATCCTCAAACCACTCCAACATACCGCGCGCGTGCATATGGGGATCGTTCATCACTTCGATCAAGTTACGAACCGGCGCTGCGGGAAACCCGTGCTGCTTGCTTAACGCAACCAGTTCATCGCGTGTGCGCGCGCTAGCCCATTGCTGCACCACCTCGTCTGTTTGTGAGAGATTCTCCACGCGTGCCTTATTCGTGGAAAAGCGAGGGTCATCCTTTAAATCTTCGCGTCCCATCGCAGCGAGCATCTTGTGCCAGTGGGGCTCGGTCACACATACGACAGCGATATGACCGTCTTTCGCTTCATAAACGTTATACGGCGCCAAGGCCAAGCCACCGTGTCGATTACCTACTCGTGGTGGCAGAGCGCCGCTGCCCCGATAAGTAAATCCAAGGTTAGAAGCGAGCGTCGGATAAGCCGTGTCTTGCATCGCCACTTCAACTAATCTGCCCTCTCCCGTCTGCGTGCGCTCATACAAGGCTGTCATGATTCCGGCATAAAGATGTACGCCACTCAAAAAATCGACGATCGACGCACCCGCTCGCATCGGTGGACCGTCTGGCATTCCTGTCACACTCATCATCCCCGAAGATGCCTGAATCGTAACGTCCATCGCCAAATTATCTCGATCGGGCCCTGACAGCCCGTAGCCCGTACCGGAGCCGTAAATCAGTCGTGGGTTGATCTCGTGTAATACCGACCAGCCCACGCCTAGGCGGTCCATGACGCCTGGTGCAAAGTTTTCAACAACGATGTCTGCGCGCTTGATCATCTCCTTGAATAAGTTGCGGCCGCTCTCCGTTTTTAGATTGAGCGTAACCCCACGCTTATTAGTGTTGAGCATAGCCATCGGAAGTGAGGCGCTGCCACTAACCTTCGCACGGATGCGAGACGGCTCACCATTCACAGGCTCAATCTTAATCACGTTCGCCCCAGCCTTAGCCATCAAAAACGTTGCGTAAGGGCCTTGATAGATCTGAGTCAGATCGATTACGGTAATTCCATCTAACGGCGTATTTTTTCGCACTAGCGTGCCTCTTTCAAAATCTTTTTAGCAATCGACATGCGATGAACTTCAGAGGGGCCTTCGTACACGCGCATCACACGAATCCGCTGGGCCATTAGATGTAACGGCATCTCTTTCGTGACGCCCATCGCACCAAACGTTTGCATGGCATGATCAATGATTTCAGCCGCCATTTCGGTTGCGTATACCTTGATCATCGAGGCTTCAAATTTCACATCTAATCCTTGATCCTGTTTGCGCGCGGCATCAAGCACCATCAAACGGCATGCATGTATTTTCATTGCTGCATCGGCAATCCACCATTGAATTGCTTGGCGATCACTCAAGGGCATTCCAAACGTGACACGCTGCTTGGCATGCGTGCACATCATATCGAGTGCGCGTCTAGACATACCGATACACCAGGCCCCCATCTGCAATCGTCGGATCACGAGCCTAAGCTGCATCGGCGCAAAACCTGCGCCGACTTCACCCAAAAGATTCTCTTTAGGGATGCGGCAATCTTCAAACGCGAGTTCGTAGGTGCGGTGACCAGCAAGCATGGGGATTTCGCGCAAAATCTCAAAGCCCTTCGTACCCTTGTCCACAATAAATGCAGTGATGCCTTCATGACGCTTGCCTGAACCGACCCGCGCCATGACGACCACGAAATCAGCTGCAGGTACACGGCTCACCCAGATTTTGCGACCATTGATCACCCAGCTATCGCCATCCAACACGGCACGTGTCAGCATGCCCGAGGGATCACCCCCCGCATTGGGTTCCGAAATAGCGATCGCAGATTTCGCATCACCACTTGCGTAGGGCTCAAGGTACTTCTTTTTCTGCTGCTCGTTCGCGGTCGCCATCAGCATATGAAGATTCGGCGAATCGGGTGGGAACGTGAACGGCACAACAGTGCGACCAAGCTCTTCGTTGAGCGCCATTAAGGTCACCGCCGGAAGATTCGCACCACCCATCGACTCCGGGGCATCCAAGGCCCAAAGTCCTAGCTCCTTGCACTTCGTGCGTAAGCTTTGGTCCTCGGCTTTTGTGAGCGCACAGTGCTCCCCCGCGATCTCACGGCTCAGGATTCCTGCTTCGAGCGGCATTAATTCTTGATCGACGAACTTTGCCACCAGTTCAACAATCATCTTCGCTTCTTCGCTCTCTTGTGCGCTTGCGTGACCCATTTCCACCATGTGCTCCTAATGTTTAAATCTTGATCGGCAATCATACCGAATACTTAAAAAAGTAATCCTTAAGTTAGCCATGGGTTTTGTAGGCAGTGGGCACTTAATTTGGACCGAATGGAGCCCCGCTCTGTTAGCATTCACTGTTCCTGGTTTCGTCGATTCCCACTGAACCAAGGGCGCCCCCTCGAGAGGACACCGAATGAATCGTTTCGATGATGCTGGCAAATTAATACTGCGCCTGACGGTCGGCCTGTTAATGCTGTCGCATGGCCTACACAAGCTGATTAACGGTATTGACGGGATCAGTGCGCTGATCGCGACAAACGGGTGGCCCAGTGTGCTGGCCTACGGTGTCTACATCGGTGAAATTGTTGCGCCAGTCCTAATTATTCTAGGTGTGCTGACCCGCCCAGCCGCGCTGATCGTGGTGGTGAACATGATTCTTGCCATCTATCTTGCGCACAGTCACCAATTGTTCCAACTGACTAAAACGGGTGGTTGGTTTCTTGAGTTGCAGGCGTTTTTCTTATTTGGTGCGCTTTGTGTCGCGCTGCTAGGAGCCGGTAAATTTAGTCTCGCAGGGTCACGGGGACGTTTTAACTAGCGAAAATCACCAAACCGCTGCCGAATAACCGCCATTTCGGAATCAAACACGACGCGTGCTTGCGCTAGGCAGAGACGCTGATCCTCGGCGGGCATCGCTTTACAGGCGTTCTGAGCGTCCTGATGAGCGGCTAACGCTTCAGCGCGCGCGGTTTTGAATTTTTGCTCTGGTGTAACGTCCTCCTCAGTCCAACGAGCAGGGTCAGAATCGCCTGAGCCCGGCCATACAATCTCGGGAACGGGTGGCAACGCTCTTTGCGCAAAACTTATCGGAGCTAGAAAGCTCAGACCGACAGATAACAGCAAGCACCTTGCCAGGGGTCTGAAACGCTTTGAACGAGAGCTACGCATCATCTTTCCTTTGTTCAATAACTTGAGCTACTTTACGCTGATTTCCCAATGAAACGACTCTTTGACTTTGATATGGCGCAAAAACGTATGACATGGCAGGCCTTCATCAGCTTAATGATGGCGTTCTGCCTATCGTCTGTCGCAATGGCGCAACTTAAGCCAGGCGCCACCGCCCCGACTTTTACTGCGCCCGCTGCCTTGGCCGGTAAAACTTTTACGTTTAACTTAGTGGACACGCTAAAAACTGGGCCAGTTGTCGTCTATTTTTACCCGAAGGCCTTTACTAGCGGCTGCTCGATCGAGGCCAACCTCTTTGCTCAGGCGACTGAAGACTTTCAAGCGCTCGGCGCCACGGTCATTGGTGTCTCTGGTGATGACATTGAAACACTCAAAAAATTCTCACTTGGTCCCTGTGGCGGTAAATTTGCAGTGGCAGCAGATCTCGATCGAACGACAATGAAAGCCTACCAGGCGACCTTGTTTTTCTCCTCTGAGATGGCGAGTCGTATCTCTTATGTGGTGACACCGGACCTGAAGATTTTTTTTACTCATGCGAGCCTAAGCCCTGATCAACACGTATCCAGTACCCTTGCAGCCGTCAAACGCTGGCGAGAGCAGACCAAATGACGAGTATTTGTTGGTTTAGAACTGACCTCCGGATAGAAGACCAACCGGCTCTATCCGCCGCGGCCGCTTCGGGTTCGGCTATTGGGTTGTTTATCATCTCGGAAGAACAGTGGGCCGCACATCAAGATGCACCCGTCAAAGTGGATTTTTGGTTGCGGGCGCTCAAAAGTCTTTCTCACGAACTGGCCACACTGAATATTCCGCTCAAGCTCCTAACCATTCAGAGATGGAAAGACATACCGTTCGCGTTGCTTTCCTTTGCTAAGCAACAGGGCGCCACCTCGATTCATTGCAACCGAGAGTATGGTCTGAATGAGCGCAATCGAGATCGAGCGAGTTACAAACTACTCAAAGAGCATGGAATCGAGCTAACCGGCCACTTAGGCACAACCCTTTTAGAACCCGGCACGATCAAGACAGGAGGCGACAGCTACTACCGTGTGTTTACGCCTTTCGCCCGGGCCTGCCGTAGCGCGCTCGAGGCGCGTCCCTATGCCCTGACACCTGCACCGGCTAAGCAGGTTAAGTTGGCTTCAGTAACGACAGATCCCGTCCCAGCGACCCTCGCTTATTGTCAAAATGTATCGCAGACAATTCGAGAGGGCTGGCCTGCGAGTGAGGCGGAGGCGCACAAACGTCTAGAGCACTTCTCGGATGAAGCCATCTATCACTATCAGCGTGACCGCGACATCCCTTCTCTGCCCGGAACCAGCACCCTTTCCCCCTATTTAGCAGCCGGCTTAGTCTCGGCTGGTCAATGCTTGTATCGTGCCATGAGTTGCAACCAAGGTGAAACCGGTACGGGAAAGCCAGGGGTCACAACTTGGATCACAGAGCTCCTTTGGCGCGAGTTCTATCAACACCTTCTTCACGGCTATCCAGAGCTCTCCAAGCACCAGCCTATGCGGCCGCAGACAAACGCAGTGCTCTGGCGTGATGCTCCAGACGATTTTGCTGCCTGGACAAAAGCAGAAACTGGCGTACCGTTGATCGACGCAGCAATGCGGCAACTGTTGCATACCGGTTGGATGCATAACCGCTTGCGCATGGTGGTGGCGATGTACTTAACAAAGAATATGCTGATCGACTGGCGACGGGGAGAAGCCTTTTTTATGCGCCATCTCATCGACGGTGAGCTTGCTGCGAATAATGGCGGGTGGCAATGGAGCGCCTCCACGGGTGCAGACTCTGCGCCGTATTTCAGAGTCTTTAATCCAATTAGCCAATCAGAGCGATTTGACCCAAAGGGAGCTTTCATCAAGCATTGGCTGCCTGAGCTGACGAATGTTAGCCCCAAAGAGATTCATGACCCGCTGCCCCTGACTCGCTCAGCCATTGGTTACCCCATGCAGCGCGTCGATCTTCGCAGCTCTCGGCTGCGTGCGATCGAAGCGTTCTCTTCTCTTATCCCGTGAGTACCTCTATGCATCTTGAAAATTTGAGTGCCACCACAATCGATGGTCAAGAACAACAGCTCAAGCTCTACGCAGGCAAAGTGCTGCTTATTGTCAACGTCGCCTCGAAATGCGGATTTACAAAACAGTATGCTGACCTCGAAATCCTGCAGCAAGAGTTCGGTCCTCAAGGTTTTACAGTGCTAGGGTTCCCTTGCGACCAATTTGGTCACCAAGAGCCTGGTGATAATGCGCAGATCGCCGAGTTTTGCGAAACGCAGTTCAAGATCTCCTTTCCGATGTTTGCGAAAATAGAGGTGAACGGGCCTGACGCTAGCCCCCTCTTTGAGTGGCTAAAGCAAGAGAAAGCCGGCCTCCTCGGTACTGAGAGTATTAAGTGGAATTTCACTAAATTTTTGGTGGGTCGAGACCAACGTGTCATTGATCGCTACGCTCCTACGACAAGACCGACAGAACTGCGGGGCGACATCCAACAAGCACTCTCACTTCCCTATACTTCCGCTGACAAATAACCTGGACTGCCAACGTGAGTCGATTTTTACTTGCCATCGCTGTGACCTCTTTAACTTTGCTTGTCGCCTGCTCCTCACAACCCTCGGGTGGGGACATTACGCTAGCGAGCTCGCCGCAGCCTTCCAACACCGCCTCAAACAAACGCTCCCTAGGTGCCGTTGCAGCGAACGAAGCGACTCCAGCGGCCCCCACGAACTTTCAGACAGGCTCCGGCGCGACAATCAACATTGGTACCCAATACAACGACACAACCGTAGCCACCAAGCCTGCCGCCCCGATAGTCTCAACACAAAGCGTTACTCAACCATCGCCGCTGCGCTCGCCCGTGCCTCTACCTCCAGCCGCCACAACGCCCACTCCACCAAAAACGGTCAGTGCGCCACCAGCCAGTCCAGTTGCGCGTGTGCCGCCCAGACCAAAACCAGAGGCTCAGACTTCCAGCAATCAGCAAGGGGTTCAGCCATCAAAAAAACAGGTTCTCGTTCTTACAAAACCGGGTTGCACTGGAAAACAATGTCCAACAATCAAGTTCGAGCGGCTCAGTTTTACCGAGCACGAACGGTTTAGTAATTTCGTTGAGCAGTCGCTCCTGTCAATGGCTCAAATTGAGTCGAATCAGGCCAAAAACTTCGAGACTTTGAATCAACTGAGCGACTACTTTTGGGCAACGGCACGACCGCGGAATGAAATTCTGCTGCGCGCCACCCTTAAGCGTGCAAATCCGACCCTAGTCGTCGTGCAGCTTGATAGCTACCTTTACTCTGGCGGTGCGCACGGGAACTCCACAACACAATATATCAATTGGCTGCCTCAATCGGATATTGTGGTCAATCTTCCGATCATGATCCCGTCAGACAATATGCCTGCGTTCGAGGCGGCACTCAAGCGTCAACATACTCGCTGGTTGCAGACGAACGAACTTGCAAAAGCAGACCCACAGGCCTACAACAAGATGTGGCCCTTCCGTCTTTCCGAGAATGCAGCACTCTTAGAGGAGGGTATCGCAGTGACCTACGACCCCTTCGAGATCGGGCCCTATGCCTTGGGTATGCCCACCCTGGTGGTGCCGTACGCTGAACTGCAAGGCATACTGCGACCAGAGTTAATGCCGCGCTAGCTTATTGGGTTGCTGATTGTTTTGCCCGACGCTCGCGCGCAATTTTCTCTAGTGCTTGGGCCAACGGTATGTTGCCTTTTTCGCGAGCGGTCTCAATTGCGTCTTGGGCCTTGAAGTTCGACGACGTGGGATCTGAGCCCGCGTTGATAAGTGCCTGAATCACCTCGATATTTCCCGTACGAACCGCCAGAATCAAAGCCGTATCACCATCGGGATTCAACTCGTCGACAGAGGCACCCTTGGACAGTAGTAATTTAACCACCGGCACTTGACTCTTTACGGTAGCGTAATGCAAGGCATTCCAGCCGGGTTGACTCACACGCGCCCCTAAATCGATCAGCTTTTGTGTACGCGCAAGATCACCTAGCAGTGCTGTGTACATAATCGGCGTCTCGTTGTACTGATTCCCGAGATTAATGTCTATTTTCGGGTGTGCCATCAACAGATCAAACGCCCGCCAGGAGTCCTCGCGCGCGGCGTAGATCAGGGGTGGTTGTTGATCCGAGTTCCTTCGATTGGGATTAAATCCCGTACGGAAAAGCCCTCGCATCTCGGCATCGCGGTCATTTTTGATCATCAGCCAGTACTCCTTGACTGCCGCTGGACTCGAAGGCTGAGCCGAGACGCTGCTCACAGAGGTCGCCAAGGCGCATAATATAAAAAAACCGGAAATATATTTATGTATTTTTCTGGTTATATCGCAAGTAAACATATTTTTATCCGGATAGCATTAAAAGAATCGTAAGGTAACTTATTTAAAGTGATGCTTTAAATAACAATTAGTTGATATTTCACTTTAAATAATTTTATGAAACTAATTTACTTTATATATTTAACTTAAATTTAAGCTCTCAACTTATTGAATAAATTGAAGAAATTGTTTGTTGACGCTGATTCAATCTCGGCGAGTGATACACCTCGCAGGGTTGCTAACATTTCAGCTACGTGTATCACTTTAGAGGGATCATTGATTTGGCCACGATACGGAACTGGCGACAGATACGGCGCATCCGTCTCGATCAAGATGCGCTCAAGCGGTACGCGTCTAGCCACTTCCTGAAGGTCTTTCGCGCTTTTAAACGTCACAATCCCTGAGAAGGAAATATAGAAGCCCAGCTCCATCGCTTGGCAAGCGACCTGCCAGGACTCGGTGAAGCAATGCATCACCCCTCCTGCCTCTTTAGCCCCCTCTTCTCGCATGATCTGTATGGTGTCAGCCGATGCTGCGCGGGTATGAATAATCAGGGGCAACTGTGCTTGGCGCGCTGCACGGATGTGCGTGCGAAAGCGCTCTCGTTGCCAGCCTAAGTCACCCGTTAAGCGAAAATAATCGAGGCCTGTTTCCCCGATGGCTACCACTTTGGGATGCTGACTTTGCTCAACCAGTCCGTCAACGCTGGGCTCAATCGTATCTTCATAATCAGGATGAACTCCCACGGACGCCCAAAGCGCATCATGTTGCTCAACGATTTCTATCAAACCAGGCCAGTCGGGCAAATTAACGCTTACGCACAACGCGTGCGAGACTCGGTTTACACCCATTTTTTTTAGAATTTCTGGGAGCTGCGCTGCCAACTCCGGGAAATCTAGATGGCAGTGTGAATCCACATACATAAGGAATTGTCCGAGACAAGAAGGTTAAACAACATAATGGCCTAACGGTTGATGACTGGCTGGCAACTTTGGCTCACGCGTTGCAAGGCAGCTTGAGCAAACAATTTTGCATTCAAGGGATGTCCTGCGACGCGCGATTGCTGAGCAAGCCATTTGCTTAAATCGCTTAGCTTTCTGGGGTCGCCTTTGCGGGCGATCGCCTCAATACTCTTACTCAAACCAGGGTAATAGCGCGGTGCCAAGCCATGCGCGGCAAGATTCAAATCCACCGTAGCGCGAGAAAGCGCGTCTAACCAAGAGGGCGCAGGAAACTTCGCAACAGTATCCGCGAGCAACCCCAGATCAAAGGATCGGACCGACCCAAGGGATTGCAGCAACCCACCGAGCCACGAGGGACATGCCTGCTCCTCAGACTGCGCTAAGCGCCGCGCTTCTACCGGCGCACCGCCGGCTGCGGAGAGCCACTGTTCAGGCGACGTCACGCCTTGCCCCGCCAACCACTGCATTGCTTCAAGATGGCTGGGTGTAGGCAGCGCAAGCCGACGGCAGCGAGACAGTAACGTGGGCAAAAGCCTGTCGGGAGCGCTGGCGACCAACAAAAATACCGTCGACGCAGGCGGCTCTTCCAGCACTTTAAGCAAAGCATTGCCCGAAATCGTCGTCAAGGCCTCAGCAGGATAAATGACTGCGACGCGCCAACCGCCTCGGTGTGTGGCGTGGTTAAACCAAGGTTCCATCGACCGAATTTGATCGATCCGAATATCCTTAGAGGGAGTCTTCTTAGTTGTCGCACTCCCAGAGGTGCCATCCCCCGACGCCTCCAAAGCGTCCTCACTGGTTGCGTCTTCAGCACCCTCTTCTAGTGCCATGGCCTCAGGCCGAATCCGCTTGAGATCTGGATGGTTGCCGTGCGACATCCACCCACAGGCGAGACACTTGCCACAAGCCAAGCCGTTGGTTGGATTTTCACAAAGCAAGGCGGCCGCGGCGGCCAACGCAAACTCTCGTTTACCGATGCCAGCCAGTCCATGGATTAACCACGCGTGCGCAAAACGCTCACGCGCACCTAGCCACTCTTGAGCCAAGTCGGTTTGCCACGGAAGGAACGTTGCTTGGCTCATTTAAGTATCCGAGCCTGCACCAAGCGAGTTAGTGCTTCGCTCAGATCAGTGCGTATCTCGTCAATGGGTCGTGTCGAATCAACGACCGTGAAACGATTGGATTGTTTGGTGGCGCGCTCTAAATAAACCTGACGCGTACGCAGAAAAAACGCGTCTGCCTCAGTCTCAAAGCGATCCTTGTCCCGCGTACGATTCAGACGTTCCCGGGCAACCTCGAGGGGGACATCAAACAACCAGGTTTTGTCAGGCTGCAAGGTCGGATGAACCCAGTTCTGGAGAGCTTCAATTCGAGCTGTTCCGAGCTCTCGGCCCCCGCCTTGGTAGGCAAAGGTCGCGTCCGTAAAGCGGTCGCAGACCACCCAGGTTCCTGCCGCAAGCGCCGGCTCAATCACTGTCTTGATATGTTCAGCGCGTGCCGCAAACATCAGCAAGGTTTCGCATTCAAGTGTCATTGGGGTGTGTAACAAGAGATCGCGAAGCCTCTCTCCGATAGGAGTCCCCCCCGGTTCACGCGTGCAGAGCACGGGCTGGCCAAGTGCGCTGAGCGTCTCAACGATCCATTGCACATGCGTACTCTTACCTGCGCCGTCCACACCTTCCAGCGTCAAAAACAATCCGCGCGCGGGCGTCATGGTTTGCGTCCCAAAATATATTGCGCCACGTTACGATTATGCTCTGGCAACGTCTTAGCGAAGGCACTGGTCCCATCTCCCTTCGCGACGAAATACAGATAGTCATGCTTTTCAGGCTGTAATGCCGCCTGAAGGGAAGCAAGCCCCGTACTTGCAATTGGCGTTGGGGGCAATCCATTACGGGTGTACGTATTCCACGGCGTGTCGGTTTGCAGATCAACCTTACGTAGCCTTCCGGTGTAGGCCTCTCCTAAGCCATAAATGACCGTTGGATCAGTCTGTAAAGGCATATTCAACCT
>JBILJY010000003.1:0-38956 GCA_044376975.1 Burkholderiaceae bacterium
CAACTGTTTCGCGGACTGGGGTGCGAGGTCACTGAACTCTTTTGCGAAGTCGATGGCACATTCCCGAATCACCACCCCGACCCCGCCGAGCCTCATAACCTTGAAGACCTCATCCACTGCGTACAAACGACGGATTGCGAAATTGGCCTAGCCTTTGACGGCGATGGTGATCGCTTAGGTGTGGTCACAAAGTCCGGTCAAATCATCTGGCCTGACCGCCAGCTCATTCTGTATGCACGTGATGTTCTAGAACGCTGCCCTGGCGAGACGATTATTTACGACGTGAAGTGCAGTCGTCACGTCGCGGTGCAAATCCGCGCTGCAGGTGGCAAACCGCTTATGTGGCAAACCGGGCATTCACTCATCAAAGCCAAGCTTGCCGAAACAGGTGCGCCGCTTGCCGGCGAGATGAGTGGCCATGTGTTTTTTAAAGAGCGCTGGTTCGGCTTTGACGATGGCCTCTACACCGGCGCGCGCTTACTCGAGATTCTTTCTCGCTCGGCCGACCCATCGGCCGTCCTCGAAGCGTTGCCTCAAGGTGTTTCGACGCCTGAACTCAAACTCGAAATGCGCGAAGGCGAGCCACATGCATTAATCAAACGCCTACAGAACGAAGGTGTCTTCGAGGGCGCGAGTGAAATTGTCAAAATTGATGGCCTGCGTGCCGACTACCCAGATGGCTTTGGCTTAGCCCGCGCTTCAAACACAACACCCGTTGTCGTGCTACGTTTTGAGGGTGACTCCGTCGAAGCGCTTGCCCGCATCCAAGACGCCTTTCGCAAGCAATTGCTCGCGCTTGCGCCGCACGTCAAACTCCCCTTCTGACCGATATCCATTGACTTTACGCCTGCCCCTATGAGCGCCCTTTCGCAAACCACCGCCTGGAAATCGTTTTCGCAAGCGGTGTCCGCATGTCCCACGAAGCCCGACGCGCTGCGTATCCTGCGCGCTGCCGAACTTGAGGTCGATCTCAGCACACAACGCCATAGCCCCGCGCTTGTGATTGCCGCTCGAGCGTTGCTCACCCAACAAGGCTTTGAACAAGCGCGCGCTGATTTGTTTGGAGGTGCGCCGATCAATTGGACAGAAAATCGTGCGGCCTGGCATACGGCATTGCGAGCGCCAACGCCCCCGGCCGGGGTTGCACAGGCCGTGCAGACCGAACAAGCAAAACTCGCTGGCTTTGTCGAGAGAGTCAATGCACAAAACCTCTACCGCAATGTCGTGCACCTGGGAATCGGAGGCAGTGATTGGGGTCCTCGACTCGCAGTGGAATCTTTAGCCGGATACGCTGGGCGGCGCACGATTCGTTTTGCTTCAAACGTCGACGCGCACGCGATCACCGCAGCACTCGAGGGGCTCGACCCGTCTGACACTCTCATCATCATTTCGTCTAAGTCCTTCACAACGATTGAGTCGCTTGCCAATGCAGCTTGTGCAATTGATTGGTTACGTGCAGGCGGAATCAAGCAACCGCTTGACCACTTTGTTGCTGTCACCGCAAACGCGCAAGCCGCACGTGAGTTCGGGATTCGCGAAGAGCATATCTTTGAATTCTGGGATTGGGTCGGTGGACGGTATTCGATCTGGTCTTCCATAGGCTTACCAATTGCGCTTGGCCTAGGAATGGACACACTCAATGACTTGCGTGCTGGCGCAGCACAGATGGATGAGCACTTCCTGAACGCTCCTTTTGAAGAGAACGCGCCCGTGCAAATGGCCTTAAGCGCGGTTGCAAACTGTAGCGTACTTGGCTACGCGTCATTTGCTTTATGCCCGTATGATGCGCGCCTGCGACACTTGGTCCCCTGGTTGCAACAACTCGAGATGGAGTCGCTTGGTAAGTCCACGCAACGCGATGGAACCACGCTTGATGTTGCCAGTAGCCCAGCCGTTTGGGGAATGCCCGGAACGGATAGTCAGCACACATTTTTTCAGTGGCTGCACCAGGACGGCAAAGGCGCGCCCGTCGACTTCATCCTCTGCGCCAAACCAGACCATCGCCACACCCGCCACCATCGTCTGCTTATCGCAAATTGTTTGGCGCAACGCGCAGCGCTTCTGGAAGGAAAGTCCTTTGAGCAGGCGCTCGCTGAAGTCTCAATCAAAGAGAAAAATCCACAGGCCGCTGCAGCGCTCGCGAAACATCGTGTGCATCCAGGCGGTCGTCCTTCGACACTGATCGTCATGCCCCAATTAGATGCTAAACAACTCGGTGCTTTGCTTGCACTGTATGAGCACAAAGTCTTTACCGAAGGGGTACTGTGGGGCATTAACCCCTTCGATCAATGGGGGGTGGAGTTCGGTAAACGCTTGGCCGGCGACATCGAGCGGCGACTCGACGCACTTGGCAGCGACCCTGCAGTCAGTCCCTATGATCCATCTACGGCCCACTGGGTCCGTAAGCTTGCGAGCGGCTAGATCGAGGCATCGCGCGCCTGTCTCACTAGCCCAAAAATTTGACGTACCAAGGCATGGCCACTTCCAATCCCTCAGCAATCGTATGCGTGGGGGAATAGCCTAAGAGTGTGCGCGCCTTACTGATGTCCGCTTGCGAATGACGTACATCGCCGGCCCTGAAGTCTTGATACACGGCCTCTTTGTCGTACTGTACGCCCTGTCGTGCTAAAGCATGCGTCAACAGATCAAAGAGCGCGTTGAGGCTCGTGCGCGCATGCACCGCAACGTTATAGACTTGATTAACTCCCTCAGGAGCCGCGACAGCAGCAAGGATATTCGCCTGCAC
The DNA here is from genome assembly GCA_044376975.1 of Burkholderiaceae bacterium. GTDB lineage: Bacteria > Pseudomonadota > Gammaproteobacteria > Burkholderiales > Burkholderiaceae_B > Zwartia. The sequence continues at coordinate 2,747 of JBILJY010000003.1, forward strand.
GGCATTTTCGACAAAACAAAAATCACGACTCGTTTCGCCGTCGCCGTTAACAAGCACGGCATCACCGCGAATCATGGCGGCTATCCACTTGGGTATGACCGCGGCATAGGCGCCTTCCGGGTCTTGTCGCTTACCAAAAACATTGAAGTAGCGTAGGCCCACGCTCGCAAATCCATACGAGCGAGCGAACACATCGGCGTACAACTCATTGACATACTTTGTCACCGCATACGGAGAGAGCGGCTTACCAATTCGATCTTCAACTTTCGGCAAGCCGGGGTGATCTCCGTACGTCGAGCTTGAGGCTGCATAAACAAAGGCAGACACCGATGCGTCACGAGCGGCTATCAACATATTTAGATAACCAGAAATGTTGACATCGTTAGTGGTGACCGGATCTTTAAGCGAGCGCGGCACTGAACCAAGTGCGGCCTGATGCAGCACACAATCCACTCCGGACACCGCGTGGGCACACATGGCAGGATCACGAATATCGCCTTCATGAAAGACAAAGCGAGACCACTGAGACCCTGACACAGAGGCTTGAATCTCTTGCAGATTGTGTCGATATCCGGTCGCGAAGTTGTCGAGCCCGACGACCTGCTGATCAAGTGACAGGAGAGCTTCAACCAGATTAGATCCGATAAAACCTGCACAGCCTGTTACAAGCCATTTTCTTGGCTTCGCGCGCAACGACGCCTGAACCTGATGGTAGTGGGTGATTGTCATGTGACTCTATTAAACATTAAAGACGCAGGTCCGACTGCTCAGTCTTGAAGATATATTTCAAGTCATAAAGCACATGTTTGGGCTTTCCTAATGCGCGGATCGCATCGATACCCAGTTCGGCAAACTGTCGATGTGCCACGGCCATAATCACCGCATCGTAGCGCCCATTTTCAAGCGTCTGTACAGGATGGATGCCGTACTCATGCACAGCCTCCTTTGCATCAACCCACGGGTCATACACATCTACGTCAACGTTGTACTCACCAAGCTCTTTAACGATATCGACAACACGTGTATTGCGTAAGTCAGGGCAGTTTTCCTTGAAGGTCAAACCCATGACCAGCACACGTGCCCCCTGCACGTAAATACGTTCACGTGTCATCGCCTTAACCAGCTGCGACACAACATACCCACCCATACTGTCATTGAGCCGTCGCCCCGCCAGAATAATCTCTGGGTGATAGCCGATCGACTGAGCCTTATGCGTCAAATAATACGGGTCCACACCAATGCAATGTCCACCAACTAAACCCGGTCTGAACGGAAGAAAATTCCACTTTGTCCCGGCGGCTTGCAAGACCGCTTCTGTATCGATGCCGAGCTTATTAAAAATCAACGCCAGCTCATTAATCAACGCAATATTGACGTCGCGCTGCGTATTCTCAATGACTTTGGCTGCCTCCGCCACACGGATGCTCGGTGCCATGTGCGTACCGGCCACCACGATCTGGCGATACAAAGCATCTATCAGTGCCGCAACCTCAGGTGTTGACCCTGAAGTGACTTTCTTAATGGTGCTGATACGATGCTCTTTGTCACCGGGATTGATGCGTTCTGGGCTGTACCCTGCAAAAAAATCGACGTTGTACCGCAAGCCAGAGACTCGCTCGAGTACAGGCACACAAACCTCTTCGGTTGCCCCAGGATAAACAGTGGACTCATAGATGACGATGTCACCGACCTTGAGAGACTGCCCAATTGTTTCACTCGCCTTAACCAACGGTGTCAAGTCAGGCTGTTTGTATTCATCAATCGGCGTGGGCACTGTAACGATAAAGACATTCGCTTGTCCGAGGTCTCCGTGCTGGGCCGTGTAGCGCAAGTGTTTGGCGGTGGCCAACTCCACGTCATCGACCTCCAGCGTGTGATCATGCCCGCCCTTGAGCTCATCGATACGTGCGGTGTTGATATCAAAGCCTAGGACGCTCCGATGCTTACCGAACTCTACAGCCAGTGGCAAACCGACGTATCCAAGCCCCACCACGGCAAGATTGACATCCTGTATACGCAAAATATTCTCCGACAAGGCGCATCTTTGGGGGTGCGCAATAGCTGTCTATCCGTGACCAGCCAAAACCATGATGATAAGGGAGAGCGAGGCTATACAAAAAAAAGCCCAAGACTTTGCAGTCTTGGGCTAAATCCACCAAAGGAGGAGGGTGGAGGAGACAATCTTGGCAAGCTAAGGAGGCGAGAGCTTTTTGGACGCCTCCGTTGTTTACACGTCCATGCTGCTTCCGGCAGCGTAAACTTCAACAACTCTGTACTTAACTTCCATATTGCAAATATTAAACCATTTTTTTGTGCATTGCAAGAATATTTAAAATCCCCTATGAAAATGATGCAATTTTGTTGTTTTTGTGCATCGCAACAACATGTAACAACCGGCTTTTGGCCCCGATCTAGATTCGATATGCAGTTGTTGTCATCACCTGGGAAACGGTCCGCATCACAGCCTTGACCGGCGCCGCTAAGCTAGAGGCTCCATGATCTTCTGCCGTTTTGCGGTGTTTGATCTCGTCTTCTTTCATTTGCCGGACGATCGCGCGCGACCGCTCATCGTGGACGGGCAGGCGCTCAAGGTGGCTATCCAAGTGCGCCTCCACCTGACGCTCTGTTTCTGCCATAAACCCTAAATTGTGCGCGACGCCCGATCGACCCGCCAGAGCACCGAGAACAAACGACCCCGCATACCAAAGGGGGTTCAGAACACTTGGGCGAGCATTCAATTCCGCTAAGCGCTGCCCACACCACGCTAAGTGATCCACCTCTTCCGCAGCTGCGTCGAGCAATAGTTCTGTACAAGCTGGATCCTTACACACCACCGACTGACCACGATAAAGCGCCTGCGCACATATTTCGCCCACATGATTGACGCGCATGAGTCCCGCGGCATGCATCTTTTGGGTCGCATCTAACGCCTGCGCATCTGGCGCCAGGACATTCGCCGGGTTTGGACGCTTAGCTCCGACCGCACCCGACAGCACCTGCAGGGCCATATCCGCCTCCGCGATCAAGGCGTCGAACAGGCCATGACGACGCACAAATCCCGAAGCAAACTTCGGTACAGAATCCTGCATGACTGACTCCTAGTTAGATTTACAAGCATTCTAGCCCGCCCTATCTTGCAGAAAACCTGATCCTTTCTAGGCCCGAAAGGATTATCATTCTTGCTTCATCGCTAAGGATTCGATATGGAAGTCAACATTGACTGGGGCGGACCGCAAGGTATGCTGTTCGTTGCAAAAACGGGAACCGGACACATTGCGGCCATGGATGGTGCGCCTGAAGGTGGGGGTCACAACCTAGCCCCGCGCCCAATGGAGCTGCTGCTCGTCGGAACAGGCGGCTGCACCGCTTACGATGTCGTACTCATCCTGAAACGCGGTCGCCACGCCATCACTGGCTGTTCGGTCAAGCTGCAAGCGGAACGTGCCGAGGTCGATCCCAAGGTTTTCACAAAAATCCATTTTGTCTTTACAGTCACGGGCGACAACCTTCCTCGGGCCGCTGTTGAGCGCGCTATTGCCTTATCCCACGAAAAATATTGCTCTGCCTCTGCCATGCTTGCGCACACCGCGGCCATCACTTGGTCCGCCGAAATCGTCCAGTCTGGCTCTGCTGCACAGCCAGCCGCTTAATCGGATGACTCTGTCAACATGATGAACCAGTACGAAACCTTCATGCGCCACGTCTACACCACGGGCGTCAACAAAACAGATCGCACAGGCACAGGCACGCGCTCGGTCTTTGGCTATCAAATGCGTTTCGATCTCTCCAAAGGTTTCCCGCTCGTCACAACAAAAAAACTACATACCCGTAGTATTTTTGTGGAACTGCTCTGGTTTCTAAGAGGCGACTCGAATGTACGGTGGCTGCAAGAAAATGGCTGCACCATTTGGGACGAATGGGCAGGCCCGACGGGCGATCTAGGCCCAGTCTACGGTGTGCAGTGGCGCTCGTGGCCTACCCCCGATGGGCAACATATTGATCAAATTTCACAAGTACTCGAGCAAATCAGAAAAACGCCCGATTCACGAAGACTGATTGTTTCTGCATGGAATGTGGGTGAAATCAAAAATATGGCACTTCCGCCCTGTCATGCTTTTTTTCAGTTTTATGTTGCTGAGGGCAAGCTGTCTTGCCAGCTATATCAGCGCAGTGCTGATATTTTTCTTGGCGTCCCCTTCAATATCGCAAGCTATGCCTTGCTGACACACATGGTGGCACAACAGTGCGGACTTGAAGTCGGTGATTTTGTTTGGACCGGCGGCGATTGCCACATCTACACCAATCACTTTGAACAGGTCGAGCTACAACTTTCTCGCGAACCTAACGCATACCCACAACTTGTGATTCAACGCAAACCGGACTCTCTGTTCGATTACCGTTACGACGACTTCGTCATTGAGAATTACAACCACCACCCGCACATCAAAGCTCCCGTGGCGGTGTAGCGTTGAGACCGAGCACAATATGCCCCTGAGCCTGATTGTCGCCTACGCTGAAAATCGTACGATTGGCCGTGAAAACACGCTGCCGTGGAAGCTAGCGGGTGATCTCGCTCACTTTAAGCGAACGACACTTGGCCATCCCATCATCATGGGGCGCAAAACTTGGGACTCCTTAGGTCGTCCGCTGCCGGGTCGTCGCAATATCGTCATCAGTCGAGATGGCTCCAAAGCGGCGCAGGGTGCGGAGTTCGTCACCAGCCTTGCTGAAGCCCTAAAACGGCTATCGCCGAATGAGCATGCCTATATCATCGGGGGCGCGCAAATCTACCAGCAGGCACTCCCCCTCGTCGACCATGTGGTCGCTACCGAAGTCAAAGCTGTTGTGGAGGGCGATGCATTTTTCGCAGCGCTCGACACTTCCCAGTGGAAAGAGGTCTCACGCGTCAGCCAACCACCCGAGAATGGCCTAGCCTACGATATTGTGCAGTACGATCGTCGCGCAGTCCCCCTCAATTAATACAACCCGCACTACGGACGCCATCGTCATGAAGAAAAAACAAATCGGTGCAGCGGGCCTCGTCGCCGCCGTAGCGTTTGTATATGCTGGGTTAAGCTGGCAGGCTGGAATGCATATTGAAGGGCAGTCCAAAGCTGCCGCCCAATCAATCAATGTCTCTTTAGCCCGCAGCTGGTCAGAGCAAGTCCAGCTCTCCCTGCGCAGCTATGAGCGGGGCATATTTTCGAGCCGAGCAGTCTACGCACTGACGCTCACAAACCAGAGCAAGCAGGCTGAGCACCGTGAAATTCTCTGGTCGAATCAAATACAACACGGTCCATTGCCTTGGTCTCGCTTGCAAACTGGAGACCTGTCTATCTCGGGTGCAGTGATTCAAACCACTGTACTGAAGAACCCAACAACCCAAGCCTTGTTCGATGCCACAGGTGGGCGGTCACCAGTAACGGGCACAACGCTCATTTCTCGAGAGGGGATTGCAACGCTTCGGTGGACGATCCTTCCGTTTGACTACACCCAAGACTCGTTGCGCGTAAAACTTGGCACCGCCGAACTTTCTGCGCGGATCGGACCAAGCTTTAGTTTTTTCAAAAGCAATAGTAGCCTCGATGGTGTCACGCTCAGCGATGGCAAGTTAGCGTTTGAGGTCAAGGGTCTGCAACTAACGACCGATACACAAGCGACGAAAGCTGGAGTTCAAACAGGCACACGCGACCTCCGTATTGGCACTCTGTCCTGGGCTTCACTCGACGCTTCAAGTCTTGGTTTGCAAAAATTTTCCTTGTACACCGACCTACGTGAAGCGAATGGATTGCTCGGCGGCATCACGACCGCTGAAGCAAGCACGCTCAAGCTGAACGAAAAAGTATGGGGAGAATTTAACGTCTCGCTTGGCTATGAGAAGCTGAACGGAAGTGCCCTGCGTTCTCTGTTGGACTTCCAAGACGGCTATTTGCTTCGCAAATTTCTAGGCCTAGCCCCTAGCGAGTCAGCAGCAGCGGCTGACACCAAGAAGCTCTGGCAGCACATTGCGGTTTTAAGCAAAACAAGTCCAACGTTGAGCTTAAGCCCGCTTAGCTGGAAGAATACCCAAGGTCGCAGCCAACTCGCCCTTTCTTTTACCTTAAATCCCTCGGAACCTAACTCCGGAGGCATTGGTTTACAGGGCACGCCTCTCAAAGAGCTTGATGCGACACTTAGCCTCTCAACACCTATGCTGAATGCGGTCTATGCACAAGCGCTTCAAACGCCTGGGGCAAACACAACTCAGGTCAAAAACAAAGCAGAACAAGAGGTCCGCAAACTGCTTGAGCAGGCCTCTCAACTGAAGCTCGGTCGAGCACAAAATAACAAACTTGTTGCGCATTTGAATATTCAGGACGGAGACTTTAGATTAAACGGCCAACGCGCACCAAGCGAACCACTCATGAAGTGGCTCCGGACGACACTGCCGAGCGGCTTGTTAGCAGAGCGCTCTTCTCCTGTTCAAGCGTCTCCAGACGAGAACGTGTCAATTAAACATTTAGATCCCGCCGTACTGACTGGCCTGCTCAGCGCTTCCGATTTCACTTACGACGAGATTAAGGATAAGGACGGTGATCGTGTACTCAAGATTGGCACCGCTGAAACTGGTGCTGAAAAGATTGAGTTCATCTTTGTCGGCTGCGGCGATGACCGTACTTGCGAAGATGTACTCATGCGAGCCACCTTCCCAAGAAATCTCCAAGTCGCGCTCAATGCGATCAATGAGTGGAACCAACGTAACCGTTGGGCGCGCGCTTTCCTGAACGATGCAGAACAAGCCGTGCTAGAAATGGATATCAGCGCCTATGGGGGCATTGAACGCGACGCACTGGAAGCAATGGTCGATAACTTCTTCAAGTTGCTTCGAGAATTTTCTAAAAACCTATCGGCCGAAAGAAAGTAACGCAGCGCTTCAACGGAAATACGATGACAAAAAATCACCCGCTTATGAGCGGGTGATTTTTTGACTGTCACCACAAAGCCTTCAAGCATAGGCTTCGACTGGGAGGCAAGCGCAAACCAGATTACGGTCGCCCCATGCATTATCGACCCGCCCAACCGGCGGCCAATACTTGGCATCCCGCAGACTAGCAACCGGATAGGCGGCTTGCTGACGGGGGTAATCGTGATGCCATTCCTCTGCCAGTAACATCTTGGCGGTGTGCGGTGCGTTCTTCAACACGTTGTCACCGCGATCTCTTTCGCCACGCTCAATTTGTGCAATCTCCGCACGGATTGAAATCATGGCGTCCACAAAGCGATCAAGCTCGGCCAAGCCCTCAGACTCTGTTGGCTCGACCATCAGCGTACCGGCCACTGGAAAGCTCATGGTGGGGGCATGAAACCCATAGTCCATCAAACGCTTGGCGATATCTTCGGCCGTGACGCCCGAGGACTCTTTGATGTCGTGTATGTCCAAGATGCACTCATGCGCCACTCGTCCATTACGACCTGTGTACAGCACGGGATAGTGCCCTGCAAGCTTACGTGCAACGTAGTTTGCGCTCAGGATCGCGACCTCCGTAGCACGACGCAAGCCTTCGGCGCCCATTAAAGAAATGTAGACAAACGGGATGGGTAAGATACTGGCCGAGCCAAACGGTGCAGCTGAAACAGGCCCTACAGCGGCACCTTGAGCCATCGTACCTTTCTCGCTCACTACACCAGGCAGGAAGGGCGCGAGATGGCTTTTCACACCGACAGGTCCCACACCTGGTCCGCCCCCGCCATGCGGGATGCAGAAGGTTTTGTGTAGATTCAAATGCGACACATCCGACCCAAACTTACCGGGTTGTGCCACGCCAACCATCGCGTTCATGTTCGCGCCGTCCATATACACCTGACCGCCGGCGTCGTGAATCATGTCGCAAATATTAGTGATCGACTCTTCAAACACGCCGTGCGTCGATGGATACGTCACCATCAAAGCAGCCAAGCGATCACCCACTTTCGCGATCTTTGCCTTCAGGTCGTCAAGATCGACGTTACCGTCAGAGTCCGAAGCGACCACGACCACTTCCATACCTACCATGTTGGCCGAAGCAGGATTGGTTCCGTGCGCGGAGGATGGGATCAAACAGACATCGCGCTGATGTTGACCATTTGCACGGTGGTATGCCCGAATGGCGAGCAGACCTGCATATTCGCCTTGCGCTCCAGAGTTGGGTTGAAGGCTAATCGCATCGTACCCCGTGATCTCGCAGAGGTCCTTGGACAAGCGCTCAATCATCTGATCGTAACCTTTGGTCTGGTCCGCGGGAGCAAACGGGTGAATCAACGCAAACTCAGGCCAAGTGACGGGGATCATTTCTACGGTTGCGTTGAGCTTCATCGTGCAAGAACCCAACGGGATCATGGTGCGATCCAAGGCGAGGTCTTTGTCGGACAGTTTGCGCAAGTATCGCAACATATCCGTCTCAGATTGGATGCTAGAGAACACAGGATGGCTGAGGATCGCGCTCTTTCGCTGTAACGCTGTCGGGACTCCAGGCAAGCCCACAACAGAGGCTGCGAGTGACGGTGCTGTTTTGGCGGCAACCGAAGCGAACAACCCTACTAGCTGCGCGAGATCGTCGCTCGTGACCGTCTCATCGAGTGAAATGCTCAGCTGCACTGCGCTAACGTGGCGTAGATTAATTCTTGCCAGCCGAGCCGCAGCCAGAATTTTGTCTGTCTGCACACCGGTTTCTAACAACAACGTATCGAAGTAAGTTGTGTTCGCGACATTAACACCCAAGCTAACAAGCGCCTGTCGCAACAGCGAGGTGGCCTGGTTCACACGTGTAGCAATGGCCACAACACCCCGTGGACCGTGCCACAGCGCATACATGCTCGCCATGACCGCCAACAGAACCTGCGCCGTGCAAATATTAGAAGTCGCTTTTTCACGGCGGATATGTTGCTCGCGCGTTTGCAAGGCAAGACGCAACGCAGGGTCTCCTTGGGCATCTTTCGAAATACCAACGAGACGACCTGGCATGTTGCGTTTGAAAGCATCTTTACAGGCCATAAAACCCGCATGCGGACCACCAAAGCCAAAGGGAACGCCAAACCGTTGTGCGGAACCGATTGCAATGTCAGCACCCCAGTGGCCAGGGGGCTCAAGTAGCGCCAAGGCAAGCAAGTCCGTCGCGCAGGCAACCACTCCACCTTGTGCATGCACTTGCTCAGTCAGTGCACGATAGTCAGAGACAGCCCCCAATGAATGTGGGTACTGCACCAGCAGTCCAAAACAGGCCGGAACTCCCTTGCTTTCGTCTCCGACAACGACGTCAATGTCTAAACCGTCTGCGCGAGTGCGAATCACCTCAATCGTTTGTGGATGACAGTGCTGTGAAACAAAAAATACCTTGCTCTCAACATGCGACGCACGTCGCGCCAAGGTCATCGCTTCTGCCGCGGCTGTGCCCTCGTCAAGCAACGACGCGTTGGCAATATCCAATCCTGTCAGGTCTGCAACCATCGTCTGATAGTTCAGAATCGCTTCTAAGCGCCCTTGAGAGATTTCAGGTTGATAAGGCGTATACGCCGTGTACCAAGCGGGGTTCTCAAGAATATTGCGCAAAACAACATTCGGGGTGTGCGTGCCGTAATAGCCTTGCCCAATGTAATTACGAAAAACCTGATTCTGCCCTGCAATTTTCTTCATCTCGGCCAACACATCAGCCTCTGCGCGCGGTGCCGGCAAATCGAGCTCTCGCGACATGCGGATGTTTGCAGGTACGACCTCTTGCATCAAAGACTCGATGCTCGGCGCACCTACGGCAGCCAGCATCGTCTGCTGATCTTGGTCGCCCGGGCCAATATGGCGTGGAATAAATTCGTGTGAAGTATTGAATACGTTAGACATGATGGGCGCCTTAGCTCGCGTCAGCAACAGCCTGATAACCGGCGGCGTCGAGCAGACCCTCGACATCAGCCGCGTTATTGGCTTTCAGTTTAAAAATCCAAGTGTTGTAAGGACTTGCGTTGATCGTTTCAGGTGCATCATTCAGTGCCTCGTTAAAAGCCACCACTTCGCCAGATACTGGGGCATAAATGTCAGAGGCTGCCTTGACGGACTCTACGACACCAGCCGTCGCACCCGCCGCCAGCTTAGCGCCCACGCGCACATCGCCTACGAAAACCAAATCACCTAACTGCTCCTGCGCCGGACCTGTGATACCAACAAGCATGACGTCACCGTCTGCCTTAATCCATTCGTGTGTACTGGCGTATTTGCGATCGCTAGGAATGCTCATAAAAATCTCCTGAAAATTTCGTGTATGTGAATGATGATAGGAATACTGAATGCGTTAAATCAAGGATGCGCAACCGGCTGCCCGTTCCGTACAAATGGCAGCTTGCACACTTGCGCAGGCACCCATTTACCTCGGATATCGATCTCCACAGCATCGCCCGCAGCAATGCCTTGAGGCAATCTCGCAAAACCAATGGAGTAACCCAGGGTCGGGGACATCGTGCCACTCGTGACTTCACCAAGTCCTTTGGCTGTGCGCACCGTCATGTGAGCACGCATCACGCCGCGATCTAAAAGCTTCAGGCCGATGAAGGTGCGGGGATCTGAAAACTGCTTGATGGCCTTACTTCCGATGAAGTGACGGTCTGCATCCTTGGTCGACACAGTCCATGTCAGGCCTGCTTGGTTAGGATGAATCAATTCGTCCATGTCCTGACCGTAGAGATTCATACCCGCTTCTAGTCGTAACGTGTCACGCGCACCCAAGCCACAGGGTTGTACTTGCTGGGCCACCAGATCTTTCCAAAGTAACTCCACCTGATCGGCGGGAACAACAATCTCAAAACCATCTTCGCCGGTATAGCCCGTGCGCGCGACCATCGTGTCGGGTGCTACACGTGCACCAACAAACGCGCCCAACTCCTGCGTGGCGGCTTTCCACTGTGGTCGAGCGGCCCAAACTTTGGCGCGCGCGTTGGGTCCTTGCACGGCAACCATTGCGAGATCTTTGCGCGCCGTAATCGTGACCGCGAGCCTTTCAGCGGCCGCCACACGCTGCATCCAAGCGATATCTTTGTCGGCCGTGCCGGCGTTTACAACAAGACGCCAATCGGTGGGCGAAAAAAAATAGACGATCAAATCATCGATTACCCCGCCCTGCGGATTCAACATACAGGAGTAGAGCGCTTTGCCTGGTTGGGTAAGCTTGGCCACATCATTCGCAATCAATCGCCGCAAAAAAACTGTGGCATCCGCTCCAGCGACATCCACATTCAGCATATGGGAAACATCAAACATCCCAGCATCTCGACGCACGGCATGGTGCTCTTCAATTTGTGAACCATAGTTCACAGGCATATCCCAGCCACCAAAATCAACCATGCGTGCGCCCGCGGCAACATGGGTTGCCGCCAGGGGCGTGCGTTTTAAAACAGCAGACATGAAAAAGCTCCGGAACAGAGTTCAAAGGGCGTAGCACACAGGCCGCGGCTATTTGAAGCAGCGCAGACGAATGCGACGATACGCCCCTCTGTCCTTTTGCCTGAGAGTTGCCCCGCTTTCACGCGGGTGTGCACCTTCGGCGCCCGTTGTGACCAAGTGCGGTCGCGGGTCTCTCCAGAGTGATGTGCTGATACGCGTGATTCTTGTACGCATCAATGCAAGCTACGGTATGGGGGGCCTGAGCGATTCTGGGCGAATTGCGCCTTCGGCGGCATCTTGCCAGTCTGGGTTGGACGGCAAATACACTCTCCCGCAACATGCGTTCACAACGGGATCAGCATACCGCGAAATGGAGGGATGTAACAACTCAGAAGGACTAAGGTCAAACCAGCCCGCGGCCGCAGGCGACCCCTGAAGCCCACGCCCACTGGAAGTTGTATCCACCAAGCCATCCCGTCACGTCGACGACTTCGCCGATGAAATACAAGCCAGGCACTGCCTTTGCCTGCATGGTCCGCTGGTCTAGTTCACGGGTGTCGACGCCCCCGCGCATCACCTCGGCTTTCTTGTAGCCGAGCGTCCCGTTAGGCACCACCGACCAGCTCTTGATCCGAGCAGCCAGCTCCCGCAGGGTGCGGTCAGGCAAATCGGCTATTCGACTGGTCGCTAACTCTCCCAGCCATTGCTCAGAAAGTCTTTTGGGCCAAAAGTTGGCCAATAAGTTGCCCAACTGTTGCCGGCCTCCCGCTTTGGCCTCGATTAAAAGCGCTTCCATATCTGAGTCTGGGGCCAAATCCAAGGCAATCGGCTCACCCGGCTGCCAATAGCTCGAAATCTGCAAAATTCCCGGCCCGGAGAGGCCCTTGTGTGTGAACAAGACGTCTTCCATGAAAGCCGGTGCGTGTCGCCCCGAACCCGTGGAAACAACCGCCTGAAGCGCGAGTCCCGCCAGATCAACCAACGGCCGCCATTGCTCACCATTAAATGTCAGGGGGACTAGTGCAGGGCGTGGCTCAACGACCTTCAGCCCGAATTCACGCGCAAGCTTTAGACCAAAGTCTGTAGCGCCTAATTGAGGGATCGCCAGGCCGCCGGTGGCAATCACCAGGCTGTGACATTTGACTATTCCTTGATCAGTCTGCAATACGAACTCTTGGGTGTGTGGGCTGTCAGTCCGTTTGACCTCGCTCACCGCGCACGGCATCATCCACTGCACACCGGCGTCGACACATTCTTTGCGCAGCAGATCGATGATCTGCTCGCTGCTCTGATCACAAAACAATTGGCCTTTGTGCTTCTCATGCCAAGCGATGCCATGACGATCCACCAAGTCAATGAAGTCTTGGGGAGTGAAACCCGCCAACGCAGATTTGCAAAAATGAGGGTTAGCGGAGATGAAGTGCTCAGCCTTCACCACCCGATTCGTAAAATTACATCGACCGCCACCCGAGATACGAATTTTTTCTGCGAGTTTTTCAGCATGATCGAGCAATACAACGCGCTTGCCGCGTTGGCCCGCAACGGCCGCGCACATCATGCCCGCGGCACCCGCACCGATCACCGCGACATCAAATACCGGCACGCTGCGAACCTAAAGACGCTGTGTACAGAGACACTATTTTTCAATCAAACAATCAACGTAGAAACGCTTCTCACCGTCCGCATCCGTCTCTTCACCCAGCCCGTGAATATAAGTTTCAAAGCCTGGGAATTTTTGATTAAACGAACGCGCAAACTGCAGGTACTGCACAATCGTCTTGTTGAACCGCTCGCCAGGAATCAGTAAAGGAATACCGGGCGGATAGGGGGTCAACAACACGCCCGTTACTCGCCCCTCGAGTTGATCAATCGAAACACGCTCGACCTCACGGTGGGCCATCCTCGCAAAGGCATCGGAAGGCTTAAGTGCGGGAACCATGTCGCTCAAATACATCTCTGTCGTTAAGCGCGCGACGTCGTGTTTTTTGTATTCGGCATGAATCATTTGACATAAATCTCGCAAACCCATGCGCTCATAGTGGCGATGGCCTTTGCAGAAATCTGGCAAGATCCTCCACATAGGCTGATTGCGATCATAGTCATCTTTGAACTGCTGTAATGCAGTTAAAAGCGTGTTCCATCGTCCCTTGGTGATTCCGATCGTAAACATAATGAAGAACGAATACAGACCCGTCTTCTCAACGACCACGCCATGTTCAGTTAGAAAGCGCGACACGAGGGCTGCCGGTATCCCGGTCTCGCCAAAGGTGCCATCCATGTTCAACCCAGGGGTGACGAGCGTCGCCTTAATCGGGTCCAGCATGTTGAAGCCGTCAGCCAAATCACCGAAACCATGCCAATGATCATTGGACTGCAATATCCAATCTGACTGCTCTCCCACACCGTGCGCGACGAGATAATCGGGGCCCCAGACCGTGAACCACCAATCGTCGTCACCAAACTCTAGATCGACCTTGCGCATCGCACGTCGGAAATCGAGAGCCTCGCGAATACTTTCTTCGACCAACGCGGTACCACCTGGGGCTTCCATCATCGCAGCCGCCACATCGCAAGAAGCAATGATGGCGTACTGGGGCGAGGTCGACGTATGCATTAAGTAGGCTTCATTGAAAATGTTGCGATCGAGTTTCCGTGTCTCGGACTCTTGCACAATAATTTGTGATGCCTGCGAAATACCGGCTAATAGCTTATGCGTGGAGTGCGTCGCAAACACCATCGCCTTCGGGCTACGTGGACGATTGGGCCCAATCGCATGCATATCCTGATAAAACCGGTGGAAAGCCGCATGCGGCAACCATGCCTCGTCAAAGTGCAGGGTATCGACCATATTGCCAAGTTTGGCCTTGATCATTTCAACGTTGTAAATCACACCATCGTAAGTGCTTTGCGTTAAGGTCAAAATACGCGGTTTTTTATCCTTGACCTTGCGTGCGAATGGATTCGCATCAATCTTCTTCTGAATATTCTCTGGCTCAAATTCAGCCAGGGGGATGGGACCAATAATGCCCATGTGATTACGCGTGGGACGCAGAAAAACGGGGATCGCACCCGTCATGGTAATCGCGTGCAAAATCGATTTATGGCAATTGCGATCGACCACCACAATATCGTCGGCCGCAACGTTCGCATGCCAAACAACCTTGTTTGAGGTCGATGTGCCGTTCGTCACAAAATAGCAATGATCCGCGTGGAAGATGCGTGCCGCATTCAGTTCAGATTCTGCAATCGGCCCCGTATGATCTAGTAGCTGACCAAGCTCATCCACGGCATTACAAACGTCAGCACGCAGCATGTTTTCACCAAAGAATTGGTGAAACATTTGACCGACCGGGCTCTTTAAGAATGCCACGCCGCCCGAGTGTCCGGGACAGTGCCACGAATAGGAGCCATCCTGCGCATACTTAACAAGCTCGCGAAAGAAGGGTGGCGCCAAACTGTCTATATAGCTGCGCGCCTCACGGATGATGTGACGGGCCACAAACTCAGGCGTGTCTTCAAACATATGAATGAAGCCATGCAACTCGCGCAAAATGTCATTGGGAATGTGCTCGGACGTGCGTGTTTCGCCGTACAGGTAAATGGGAATATCGGCATTACGGAATCGCAATTCGCCGATGAAGGTACGGAGATTTTTGATGGCTCCAGCCACATCTTCCGGAGAATCCACATCAAACTCTTCATCATCGATCGACAAAATAAAAGCACTGGCGCGGCTTTGTTGTTGGGCGAAGGAACTCAAATCGCCGTAGCTCGTCACACCGATGACTTCCATCCCCTCCGCTTCAATTGCGGACGCTAACGCACGGACCCCAAGACCTGAAGCATTCTCAGATCGGTAGTCTTCATCAATAATGAAAATTGGAAAGCGAAATTTCATGCGAACAGCTCCGCAAGTGAACCAACGGTGAATGAGAGTCGAGTACTAGGTACGTGGCAACGTGACGCCGCGCTGGCCCTGATACTTGCCGCCACGGTCTTTGTAGGATGTCGAACACACCTCGTCGCTTTCGAAGAAGAGCATTTGCGCACAACCTTCGCCCGCATAAATCTTGGCGGGCAACGGAGTTGTATTTGAGAACTCTAACGTCACATGCCCTTCCCACTCAGGTTCGAGCGGCGTAACGTTCACGATGATTCCACAGCGCGCGTAAGTGCTCTTGCCAAGACAAATGGTCAATACACTGCGAGGAATCCGGAAATACTCAACGGTACGCGCCAAGGCAAATGAGTTCGGTGGAATGATGCAGATATTGCCTTTGAAATCTACGAATGACTTCTCGTCGAAGTTCTTCGGGTCAACGATCGTCGAGTTGATATTGGTAAAGATTTTGAATTCGTCGGCACAGCGTACGTCGTAGCCGTAGCTACTCGTGCCATAGCTGACGATGCGGCCTGACTCGTTCGAGCGAACCTGACCAGGCTCAAAGGGCTCGATCATGCCCTCTGACTGCGCCACGCGGCGGATCCAGTTGTCGCTTTTTATACTCATGACCGAACGCCTCAAAATTGAAAGTCGAGAGCGCGGATTTTACCCCCGTCCTGTTACGGATGGTGAGGGTGAGCCCTAAACGACTAACAATTAGGTTCGCTTGACCGAAATCACCCCAAACTTCTCACTCAGGTCCTTTGGCAGCGTGGCGATTTTTGCAGCTAATTTATCTGCTATTTGACGGTAGATACGTCCTGCATCGCTTTGCGGCTCAGACACCACGGTGGGGCGGCCACCATCGGCGCGCTCACGGATCGCCATCGATAGAGGCAGGCTGCCCAAGCACGGGACGTTGTAATCCTGCGACATGCGCTGGGCACCGCCCTCGCCAAAAATATGCTCGGCATGCCCACACTTGCTGCAGATATGAATCGCCATGTTCTCAACAATGCCTAGCACCGGCACGTTGACCTTTTCAAACATCTTTAGCCCTTTGCGGGCGTCCAAGAGCGCTAGGTCCTGCGGTGTGGTCACAATCACTGCGCCCACCACTGGGACTTTTTGAGAGAGCGTCAACGCGATATCACCCGTACCGGGCGGCATATCGATCACGAGGTAGTCCAAGTCATCCCAATTCGTCGCACGCAACAGCTGTTCAAGCGCTTGGGTCACCATCGGGCCTCGCCAAATTGCGGGCGAGTCTTCGCTCAGCATGAACCCGATGGAATTCGTCTGCAGTCCATGACCAATCACCGGGGTCATGCTCTTACCATCTGAGCTCTCGGGTCGCTGTGACACGCCGAGCAAGATCGGAACGCTTGGTCCATAAATATCAGCGTCGAGCAGACCTACCCGAGCGCCCGCAGCCTTCAGGGCCAAGGCCAGGTTCACGGCGGTCGTGCTTTTTCCGACACCTCCCTTACCCGAGGCCACTGCAATAATGTTGCGCACACCAGGCACACGCTGAACTCCCGCCTGAATCGCATGGGGCACCACGTTGACTGAAACCTGTACGTCAGGATCCGGCACACCCAACCCTTTAAGCGCGCCAACCACCTTCTGCCGGAGCTCTTGGAGGTGCTCAGCGGGAGGGTAGTATCCTAAGACTACCTGAACGCTCGCGCGAACGCCAGCGAGCTGAATCTGTGTATCCTTCACCAAAGCTGAAATAGATTGACCTGTATTGACATCAATCACTTGTTCCAGCGCCGCACGGACATCGACTAGCGTTACACTCATTGCCATTCCTTGGTTACTTTTGTTTTAAACCGGCCAACGCTTAAGAAATGATTGACCTGCTACGCAATGCATTCAGAACAGTACTTTTCATCGTTTTTACGGTGCTAGGGCTTGCCATGGCCTTCATTTTTGCTCTGTCCACGATTTTTGCTATCGCAATCCTGGTCATTGTTGCGCGTGTGCGCGGCAAACCTTTCGAAGTCAGAGAATACTGGAAGACGCGTCAATCGCAACGTAAATCCACGTCCTCCTCAGGTCCTTTCGCCAACAAAGACGTCACCGACGTCGAAGCACGCGATATCCGCTAGGGCAAAGCCAAGCATGTCGCAGGTTGGCCCTACCGTCAGTCTATTCGAACTGTTTCGAGGTTTTGCGACAATTGGCTTGCTGGGATTTGGCGGTGTAGCTGCCATCTCGCGACATATCATTGTAGAAAAAAACAAATGGCTCTCCGAGAAGGAGTACGCCACCATTCTAGGCATGGGTCAGGTGCTTCCTGGCCCGAACGTCGTGAACGCCTCCGTTGTCATAGGGGATCGCTTTCAAGGCGTTAAAGGGTCACTGATCAGTGTGTTGGGGCTCATGGTTCCGCCCATCTGCATCCTGCTGATTTTTGCGAGCCTCTACGACAATTTTTCACACCTTCCGGGCGTAAACGTGGCCCTGATCGGAGGAGCCGCCGCGGCCGCCGGGATGATTATCGGCACGGGTCTCAAAATGGCGCAAAAAATCAAACCTGGTGCGGCCGGTTGGCTCATTATCGTGGCGGTACTGGTCAGTATTTTGATTTTAAAGTGGCCCTTGGTTTATGTGGTGCTTGGTCTGATCCCCTCAGCACTCGCACTGACCTATTGGCTCAGCAAAAAATGATCGACGTAAATGTCCTGTTGCAGCTAGCAAAGACCTTTGCGTCGCTATCGCTTGTTGCCATTGGCGGGGCCAACGCTGTGTTTCCTGCCTTGCGACAGGCTATCGTTGAAAACATGGCCTGGATGGACGATGGCACTTTCCTCCAGTTATTTGCCATCGCACAAATCACCCCTGGCCCTAACGTTGTTGTCGTGAGCCTACTAGGCTGGCAAATCGCGGGGCTTCCAGGCCTATTGGTGGCAACGGTATCAATGGTATTGCCTGCCGCCATCCTCGCGTTTGCTGTGGGGCGGATTGCCAACCAGGTCGCGGGTTCTGCAGGTTTTAAGCTGGCACAAAATGCATTAGTCCCCCTCGCCATCGGCCTACTGATTGCAGGAGGCTTAGACCTGGCCATCGCAGCACCAGGCGGTTGGTTTATCTCGGTGTTAGTCGCAATCAGCGCGCTCAGTGTGATCTACACCAAGGCCAATCCTATTTGGGGCATGGCGGCCAGCACAATTGCTGCCCTGGCCGCCCATTACTCGGGCCTAGTACAACTGCTTTAAAATCGTGGCATTGTCCTTTCACGCCTCGTCCTAAGTTGCCCATGCCTCGCACACTATTCGTCACCACTGCGCTACCGTACGCCAACGGATCTTTCCATATCGGCCACATCATGGAGTACATCCAGGCCGACATCTGGGTCCGAGCGATGCGTATGGCTGGGCACACCGTACATTTTGTTGGAGCAGATGACACCCATGGCGCCCCCATTATGCTCAAGGCCGAGGCCGAGGGCATCACTCCTCAGCAGTTGGTGGCACGAATCGCCGCCGAACGACCACAGTATTTGCGCGGCTTTCACATTGCTTTTGATCATTGGCACTCAACAGACTCGCCAGAGAACGTCGAGCTTTCCCAAGACATCTACCGTAAGCTGCGCGCTGCCAATCTAATTGAAACGCGCGAGATTGAGCAGTTCTTTGACCCAGTCAAAGGCATGTTCTTGCCTGATCGTTACATCAAAGGTGAATGCCCGAAATGCCATGCGAAGGATCAGTATGGGGACTCCTGTGAAGTGTGCGGAGCCGTCTACGCACCGACAGATTTAGTTGACCCCTACTCGACACTTACCAATGCAAGACCTATTCTAAAAAAATCAGATCACTTTTTTTTCAAACTGTCTGATCCACGTTGCGTCGAGTTTTTACAAGCGTGGACGACCGGCGCTAACGCGCAAGGCTCAAAACGCTTACAAGCAGAAGTCTTGGCAAAGACTCGCGAATGGCTTGGCAACGGCGATGAGCAGGCAAACCTCGGCGACTGGGATATTTCACGAGACGCACCCTACTTCGGCATTGAAATTCCGGACGCGCCTGGCAAATACTTTTACGTCTGGCTTGATGCCCCCATTGGTTACCTCGCCTCACTCAAAGCATATTGCGCCAAAGTGAATCTTGATTTCGATGCACTCATTGACCCTGCAAGTGACACAGAACAAGTGCACTTCATTGGCAAAGACATCGTCTATTTTCACGCTCTTTTCTGGCCAGCCACGTTGAATTTTTCTGGTCGTAAAGTGCCCGACCAACTCAATGTGCATGGCTTTATCACCGTGAGCGGTGAAAAAATGTCAAAGAGCCGCGGGACCGGCATTTCGCCTTTGCGCTACCTTGAGCTTGGTATGAACGCCGAATGGATGCGGTACTACATTGCCGCCAAACTCAACGCACGTGTTGAAGACATTGACTTCAACCCCGACGATTTTGTGGCGCGCGTCAACAGTGATCTAGTCGGCAAATACGTCAATATCGCAAGCCGTGCTGCGAACTTCATCAGCAAACACTTTGATGGTGCACTCGGATATTCTGGTGATGCGAATCAGCTCAGCACGCAGTGGCAAACCGCTGCAAACGCCATCCAAGCCGATATCGAGGCTCGTGAATTTGGTCGTGCCATTCGCGAAATCATGGCGCATGCTGACCAGATTAATCAAGCCTTTGATGCTGCCCAGCCTTGGTTGATCGCCAAAACGCTCGCCCAAGCTGACACAATACAACGTGAAGCTCTGCAGCATATTTGCTCGTCTGCCCTAGCGGGATTCAAGGCGCTTTCCGTCATGCTAGCGCCCATTTTGCCCGCACTCTCGGAGCGGGTCGCAACCGAACTCTTCGGCTTAAATCGTAGCTTCGTGTGGTCTGACGCAGGCGTTCTGCCAACGCGTATCAATGCGTTCAAGCATTTAATGCAACGCGTCGAGCCAGCAATGCTTGATGCACTATTTGATGCACCCGCCCCAGAAGCTACACCCCAAGCAGCTGCGCTCGTACCTGGCGGCGAGCCAATTGCTGAGATCATCACGATTGATGATTTTGTCAAAATTGATTTGCGTGTTGCCCGAATCGTAAATTGCGAGCATGTTGAAGGATCGACCAAGCTGCTGCGCCTGACACTAGACGTCGGTGAAGGCCGTCATCGCAACGTTTTCTCGGGGATCAAATCCGCCTACGAGCCTGCGCAACTCATTGGCAGACTCACTGCGCTCGTTGCGAATCTCGCGCCACGTAAGATGAAGTTTGGCGTGTCAGAGGGCATGGTGCTTGCCGCAAGCCACGCCGACGACAACGTTGACGCAGGAATCTACCTACTGGACCCGGCCTCTGGTGCGCAGCCCGGGATGCGTATTCGTTAAACCGGTTGGGGACTAAGCGTCGCATCCACACTGCGGCGCTCATCGAAGACAAAGCAGTTGCCTTCATAGCCCACCCCACCCGTTTCCTCAAAGTATTTCAAAATTCCGCCATCGAGCTGGTAGACGTTTTCTACGCCCACATCGCCCATAAAAATCGCTGCCTTCTCGCAGCGAATACCACCCGTACAAAAACTGATCACCGTCTTACCTGCAAGTTCGTCTTTATGGTCAAGCACCGCTTGCGGAAACTCAGTGAACTTTGAAAGGCCCCAATTGATCGCACCTGTAAAGGTACCTGCCTGCACTTCAAAGTCATTGCGCGTATCCAATAAGACAACAGGACGGCCAGCATCATCTTTTCCTTCAGCAATCCATCGTGCGGCAGTCTGCGCGTCAACCGCAGGGGCTCGTCCAGCCTGAGGACGGATCGTCGGATGATTCATCCGAATAATTTCTTTCTTGATTTTGATCAGAAGTTTTTTGAAAGGCACTTCTTGCGAATTACTGTATTTCGCCTCTAGATCTGCAAAGGCGACATCCGT
This sequence comes from Burkholderiaceae bacterium, assembly GCA_044376975.1. Classification (GTDB taxonomy): domain Bacteria; phylum Pseudomonadota; class Gammaproteobacteria; order Burkholderiales; family Burkholderiaceae_B; genus Zwartia. The sequence continues at coordinate 23,902 of JBILJY010000003.1, forward strand.
GCGTAACCACGCTAAAAAAACCTCAACCCCTGTTCGCGACCCAGCTAAAAATAAATTAATACCTTCCGGGGTCAGGAGTACAGTGCCCTTGAGCGACAACGCCTGCGCCTGTAACAGCACTTCCGCTTTGCGTTGCTCTAGGTCGGTAAGTCCAACAAACTTATAGGCAGCGATATTAATGATTTGGGTCATGAGACGTATAAAAAGAAATGCTTGAGTGTCTAAAATATATTAAATTGACAAGGAATTTTGTTTATTTTATTCCCAAGGAGAGGATGATGAAGTTTCTCAAAATAATCGCGGTCACTGTTTTAACCATCGCCTCATACCAAGCGCAGGCATGGGAGTATCGCACCCGTACGGATCAAATGCGTGGCACCACGACCCGCTTTGCTGAAACCACCAGCACCAACAAGGTTAACTTTAGCGCGCCCTACGCCGGCGGCTCAACGTTGGATTTAACTGTCCGCGAGCGCTCACAGGATGGCTTAAATATCCTTTTCATTATTAGCAAAGGTCAGTTCAAATGCAGCGGGGGCTGTAAGTTCTTTGCCCGCTTTGACGAAGGTAAGGTGTTCACGATCGCAGCAACGGGTGCCTCAAGTGGCAGCATGGACACTATCTTTGTTGAAGATGAAGCTCCGTTTTTAGCTGAGTTGCGCAAATCTCGACGCCTGATCGTTGAAATGGAGTTTTTTCAAGAAGGCTCAAACCAGTTCATTTTTAACACTGCCAATCTGAAGTGGTAATTATCTGAGCACTTAAAAATACTGGAGCGGGTGATGGGAATCGAACCCACGCTTGAGGCTTGGGAAGCCGCCGTTCTACCATTGAACTACACCCGCTCTGAGCCTTGCTGGGAGTCATTATACGAGATGCCTCTCAGCAACCAAGATTCTGGCGACACACACTACAATGTCAGCCATGGAAATCCTGCTCAACGGTCAGCCTAAAACGCTCCCCGACTCAATCTCTCTTGCGACACTCATCGATCAACTTGGCTTTACGGGCAAGAGGATCGCAGTCGAGCGTAACGGCGAAATTGTGCCTAAAAGCACCTACCCAACGGTTCAACTCGCTGCAGCGGATCAGCTAGAAATTGTCGTCGCTGTGGGAGGTGGTTAATGCATCCGCAACATATTCGTAGCTTTGTTAATCGCCGCAGCCACATGACACAAGGGCAGCAGCAAGCCCTAGACACCTACCTAGACAAATGGTCGCTTGCCTATCGCTGCGAATGGCTCGATCTGACTCAAGCCTTTGGACGATCAGCACCCACCATTCTAGAGATTGGTTTTGGCATGGGGGAAACGACTGAACAGATTGCCTTAGCAAGACCACAGGATAATTTTTTAGGCGTTGAGGTTTTCAATGCTGGCGTTGGCGCGTTATTGAAGCGGATCGAGGCCTCCGCGCTTCAGAATATCCGAATCATTCAACATGATGCTGTTGAAGTCCTGCGGGATATGATCGCGCCAAATTCTCTGGCGGGAGTGCACATTTATTTTCCAGACCCCTGGCCAAAAAAACGTCATCACAAAAGACGTTTAATACAACCACCACTGCTCGAGTTATTGTCGAGCCGAATGGCTCCAGGCGCCTACTTGCATTGCGCAACTGACTGGGAACATTACGCACTGCAAATGCTGGAGGTACTTTCTGCAGAACCTAGCCTTGCAAACACTGCTGAAAACTTTGCTCCGCGTCCAGATTTTCGACCACTCACAAAATTTGAAAATCGCGGGATTCGCTTGGGTCATGGCGTATGGGACCTAATCTTTAACAAACGCTAAAGCAAGCGCTGTCTTTGCCTAGCCTATCTTCCAAAACCGCCAAGTTTGCCCAGATTTTTCATGCCGCCCATGGCACGCATCATCTTAGCCATTCCGCCCTTTTTCATTTGCTTCATCATGCCTTGCATCTGCTCGAACTGATTAAGCATACGATTGACTTCCTGGACAGGCACTCCAGCCCCGGTCGCAATCCGGCGTTTACGTGACGCCTTAAGCAACTCAGGTTTCGCACGCTCGAGCGGAGTCATGGAATTCAAAATCCCTTCGGTGCGGCGAAGCTGCTTATCAGCCTGCCCACTTTGCAATTGACCCGCTGCTTGCGCAAACTGCGCGGGAAGCTTTTCTAGCAGCGATCCCATATCACCCATTTTTTTGACCTGAGCGAGCTGATCACGAAAATCATTGAGATCGAACTTGTCGCCCGACTTCATCTTGGCCGCGAGCTTTTGTGCCTCGGCTACGTCGATATTCTTTTGGGCTTGTTCGACCAATGAAACGATGTCGCCCATCCCCAGCACGCGTTGCGCCATGCGCTCTGCGTGGAAAGGCTCAAGACCATCAAGCTTTTCCGACACGCCGACAAACTTGAGGGGCTTGCCTGTAATGTGCCTGACCGACAACGCCGCACCACCGCGTGCATCACCATCTAATTTAGTTAAAACGACACCCGTTAGCGGCAAAGCGTCACCAAATGCACGCGCAGTATTGACAGCGTCTTGGCCCTGCATCGCATCAACAACGAACAGCGTTTCGATAGGATTCAAGACACTATGCAGCATCTTGATTTCTTGCATCATCGCCTCGTCGATACCAAGGCGACCAGCCGTATCGACAATCAGCACATCAAAATGGTGGCGCTTTGCGTAATCGAGGGCTGAGCGGGCAATATCTTCAGGCTTTTGAGACGTATCCGACGCAATCCACTCCACACCGACTTGGGCTGCAACGGTTTTTAATTGCTCAATCGCCGCTGGGCGGTATACATCTGCACTGACGACGGCAACTTTTTTCTTACCCGTCTTGCGCCCATGCTGGACATGGTCTCCCTCAGCGAGCCAACGCGCCAACTTTCCGGTCGTGGTGGTTTTACCCGCACCTTGCAAGCCCGCCATCAAAATTACGGCTGGGGGCTGCATCGCCAAGGACAGTTCACTTGCCTCAAGACCTAAATCACCACCCATTAAGGCTGTGAGCTCTTGGTGCACCACGCCCACCAGCGCTTGCCCAGGCGACAGACTGCCTACAACTTCCTCGCCTAGCGCTTTCTCTTTGACCTTGGCTACAAAATCCCTCACCACTGGCAACGAAACGTCAGCCTCGAGTAGCGCCAACCTCACCTCTCGGAGCATCTCCTGGGTGTTGGTTTCCGTTAAGCGCGCCTCACCGCGAATCGTTTTTACGACACGCGATAGGCGTTGGGTAAGATTTTCAAGCATGGTGGCGGTTTCGCTTTACACTAGACACATGTCTTCCGCTATTGTATTTCACTCTTTAGCCGCGTTTGCCTACGCCGTCTTAGCTTTGGTGCTCTGGCGCTCCCTAGCCTCTGGCAAGCCGGTGATTCAAGTTGGTCGCTCTGCCCGCTTAGGCTTGCTGTCAGCAATCATTTTGCATGCTATCGCCCTTTACTTCGCTATTCTTGAAGACAATCACCTGAAATTGAGCTGGTCCCTCGCCCTTTCTGCCTCTGTTTGGCTCGGTATGATCATCTTCTGGCTAGAAAGTATGATTATCCGGATTGACGGCTTGCAACTCCTTTTATTACCCGCTGGCGCCATCATTTGCCTAGTAGCTGCTTTGTTTCCAAAGGCGCAGTTACTTGCCCATGCAAACGATGCAGGTCTTAGGCTGCATCTGTTGATTGCCTTATGCGCTTACGCACTAGTCACGATCTCAGCGCTGCAAGCCATGATGATGGCCGCGCTTGACCATCGGCTGCATTTTCCTCGCGAATCTAGCCCATCACAAACTAAACTTCGCAATGCGATCGGACGACTTTTAGATGTCCAACCGCCCCTGCTAGCTCAAGAACAACTCCTGTTTCGAGTTATTTGGATCGCTTTTGCTGCACTCACTTTTACTGTCTTGTCGGGATCAATCATTTCACTCCAAATATCGGGAAAATGGTTGCCACTTGACCATAAAACGATTTTCACACTCTTATCTTGGATTACCTTTGGTATCCTGTTGGCAGGGCGCTATGCGCGCGGCTGGCGCGGCCGAATCGCGCTACGCTATACGCTGGTTGGATTTGCCTTTATCGTGCTTGCTTATACAGGTAGCCGTTTTGTGGTTGAAGTGATCTTACAGAGAAACTGAAATGGGAAAAACTTTATTCTGGGTTGTTGCATTTTTAGGTGGCTTGCTTGTCACGCGTGTGCTTGCACAACTAGCCGCAAAGAAAATGCATAACGACTCGCTTCCAAAACAGGCTTCAGCGAAACAAAGAGTAGAGGCTGAGGTGATGGTTCAATGCGCTCATTGCGGCGTCCATCTTCCTGAGTCGGAAGCTATTACCAAAGCCGGCGTAATCTTTTGCAGCCAAGCCCATGCTTCCCTCGGTGCGCGCCCTCAGCGCTAATGCCCAAGCCGAATGTGGCAACTTGATTCGCATGGCTGGCTGCTACCTGGGCCTCACATCTGGCTCAAACCCTCGCCGAACTGCGACGAGCGCCCAGCCAATACCGAAATCGAGCTACTCGTTTTACACAATATCAGCTTGCCGCCAGGCCAGTTCAAAACACCCCATATCGCCGATTTGTTTTTAAATAAGCTAGACGTGCAGGCCGACCCTTGGTTTGTAAATATCGTTGGGCTGCGCGTATCCGCGCATTTCGTCATTGAACGCGATGGCACCACGACACAGTTTGTTTCTTGCGATCAACGCGCGTGGCATGCAGGCATATCTTCTTACGCCGGTCGAGAACGCTGCAACGATTTTTCTATTGGCATCGAACTCGAGGGCACCGATACCCTTGCCTACACAGATCAACAGTACGACACGCTTACGCACCTAACTGCATGCCTGCGCGTGCGCTATCCCTTGGATGCTGTGCGTGGCCATTGTCACATTGCGCCAGACCGTAAAACAGATCCTGGTCCAGCTTTTGACTGGACCAGGTATGCAAGACTGACCAACTGGGCAAATGACGCCTTACCCAAGTAACAAGCGGTTGACCCGACTCACAAAGGCGGTAGGGTCAGGGAGCTGCGCGCCGTCTGCAAGCATCGCCTGCTCAAATAACAGATTTGCCCACTCAGCAAAACTATCATCCGTTGCGCTTTGTACACGCTTAACCAACGCATGCTCCGGATTGATCTCCAACACCGGCAGTACATTCGGTGCCGCCTGACCAGCCGCTTTGAGCATGCGTTGCAAATGCGGGCTCAAATCGTTTTGCCCCACCACAACGCAAGACGGCGAATCCACCAAACGTAAGGTAACGCGCACCTCTTTGACACGATCTTTCAACGCCTCTTGCAACCGCTCAACTAGAGGCTTGAATTGCTCAGCCACCTCAGTCTGATGTTTTTTCTCCTGCTCATCCGCGAGCGCCTCGAGATCCAGGCCACCTTTAGCGACAGAAACCAATTGCTTGCCATCAAACTCGCGCAGATGTGACAGCATCCACTCGTCCACACGATCCCACAGCACTAGCACTTCGATGCCTTTCTTACGGAAGATTTCAAGGTGAGGGCTATTTCGTCCTGCGGTGTAACTGTCAGCCGTAACGTAATAAATCTTATCCTGCCCTTCTTTGAAACGCGACACATAGTCCGCCAAGGTCACCGTCTGAGCGTCAGAGTCTTCATGGGTTGAGGCAAAACGGAGTAACTTTGCAATCCGCTCGATATTGCCAGAGTCTTCGCCCGTTCCCTCTTTAAGCACCTGACCAAATTCGGTCCAGAAGGTCGCGTAATCCTCTTTTTTGTTCTCTGCCAGATCTTCAAGCAGGCTCAGGATACGCTTAGTAGATCCCTCTCGGATCGCCTTAACATCACGACTCTCTTGCAAAAGTTCGCGCGAGACGTTCAGCGGCAAGTCGGCAGAATCAATCACCCCGCGGACGAAGCGCAAATAGGAGGGCAGCATTTGCTCTGCATCATCCATAATGAATACACGCTTCACGTAGAGCTTCACTCCGCGCCGCGCATCGCGATCCCACATATCAAACGGCGCATGTTTCGGCACATAAAGCAGTTGTGTATATTCGCTACGCCCTTCGACACGATTATGTGTCCAAGCTAACGGGTCATCAAAGTCATGTGAAACATGCTTATAGAACTCACGGTACTGCTCATCGGACACCTCTGACTTGCTGCGCGTCCATAAGGCGTTCGCCTGGTTAACCGACTCCCACTCGCCTGTTTTAACTTGTTCGGACTTATCTTTATCCCACTCTTCTTTCAGCATTTGCACCGGCAAAGAGATATGGTCCGAATAGCGACGTAACACTTCACGCAATTTCCAGCCGCTTAGAAACTCATCCTCATCAGCGCGCAGATGCAACACAACGTCCGTACCGCGCGTCGCTTTTTCTGATGCCGCGATCGTGAACTCACCCTGACCGTCCGACTCCCAAATAATTCCTTGGTCGGCGGGAGCTCCAGCACGACGGCTGCGAACCGTTACTTTGTCAGCCACGATAAAAGAGGAGTAGAAGCCAACACCAAACTGACCAATGAGTTGTGCGTCTTTCTGCTTGTCTCCCGTCAGCTTGGAAAAGAACTCGCGAGTACCCGACCGAGCGATTGTGCCTAAATTGGCCACGGCCTCGTCACGGGACAGGCCCACACCATTGTCAGAAATGGTGATCGTACGCGCCGCTTTATCAAAATCGACACGAACATGCAGCTCACCCTCGCCATCCAGCAAGGCTGGCTGATCAATTGCCTCAAAGCGCAACTTATCGCAGGCGTCGGAGGCGTTGGACACCAGCTCGCGCAGAAAGATTTCCTTGTTACTGTAGAGCGAGTGGATCATCAGGTGTAGCAGTTGCTTAACCTCTGCCTGAAAACCCAAAGTTTGCGACGCGTCAGAAGATGATGTTGCTTGATTCATAGTACTCACCAAAAAGTTATCCACAGGGCGTTGCCCTCAGCCAAGGCGTCGAGCAAGATTCTGAAAGGCATTTGGGGGACAAATGGTATTTTTCAAGACCTAGCGTCAGTTCCCAAGGCATTTTTGGGCATTAACCGCTTACTTATTAGCTGTAGAGCAAGCACAGTGGACAGGCCAGCGGCAAAGCTGGCTAACAATCCATGCCCAGGCAAGACCAAGGTCATCACCACACAAAAACTGGCGAACCCATAAAACCCATAAAACATCCCTCGCAGTAAGGCAACTGCAGAGTCTGGGCCCGCGTGATGATGGGAGAACGTGACCAATACCGTGCTCATCAAAGGGAACATACCAAACAGGCCACTCGTTCGGGGACCCATCACATCAGCGAAGTAGGTCACCAGCAAGACCATCGTAGCGCCCAAAGCCATCCGCAAAACAAGGTCAATGGTTCCGGGTGGTGCTGAGCGCGTCGGCGGTGGTCTTTTCGGCAACGCGTAAGGCGCCACTGTTAATAGTCCCAACACCACCAGGAAGGCGAGTAATAATGGAACATACACAAACTGGAGGAGCGATACGGTCATGGCGTACGTCAATGCCGCAGCAAGTAGACTTAGCAGAACGCCATGACGCAAGCAGGTCCAACCGTAAGCAATACAAAAGGCGAGGGTCGCGACTATCGCATACAGAGTTCCCTCAGCAGCTTGGGCTGCGAAGTCATGCCCTTGCTCAACCGATAAGATTAAGAGCACGGGTCCAGCATATACCGGAAACGCCGATAGCCAACCGGCGAGACCCGCTCCCCAGCGACGTTGCGCCAAAGACAACAACAGGATCAAACTCGGCACAAGCAAGAGCTTGGCCGCCAACATCGTGGCGCTCACGCGCGCGCCGCCAAGAGCGTTGTGACCTCTTTTATATCTCGACAATGTTCGAGCCCGTTGATCGCTGCAACCAGCGCTGCACTATCCCCCATTGGCTCGGCGGCCAGCGACCAGCAACGCTGGAATTTTTTCATGCGCGCCTCTTCACTTAACGGACGTTTCGGACTGGCAAGCATGGTGTCTATCGCGTGCTCCAAGATCCGCCCATCTCGTAAACGCACCGACACCACCTGCGGAGCTAGGGCATTGGGATTTGGGTTGTCATCGATTTGCATCGATACCTTTTGTGACAATACGAAAGTCTGAGGATCATGCAATGCATCTCCCCGAAAATGCATAGGATCTAACGAACCATGCTGCAATACCTTCGCAAGCGCAAACGGCATACAAAGACGAGCGTAGTTTGGCGAAGGCGATTTGACTGGCGGGCGATTGACCAAATGATTAATCAACGAAGGACCACGCACGATGATCTGTTCAATCTCATCGGCACCAAACCCAATCTGCTCCCTTAACACCATCAGGCCTTCAATACCGCCGTGGGTGGCACGCCCACTCGGGTACGGTTTATGACTTAATTCGGCGATACGCCAAGTTTCACCTAAGGCTTTCATGGGCGGCTCGAGATCCCATTGCGTCTCAAACATCGGCAGGTAACCGAAACGACCCGTCAGCGGCAGCTGCAAACTAGGAAATCCACTTTGTGCCAAATCGCAAGACTGCAGGGCAGCACGTGCATTCATACCAACTTGCAGGGGCAGCACCACACTGCCTTCTGTATGACCTTGCATCGTTCCACTGACTTGTGCGAGCTGATGACCAAACGCCGCGAGAGTGCGTTGCGCATCAAAGCCACGCAAGTTAGCCAACCCCGCTACCGCACCAAAACCACCAGAGGTTGCGGGACGAAAAAAACGTAACCCTTGCTTAGAGGCCAACCCGATGGTGCACGCCACATCCACGCCAGCCGCGACCGCAGCCAAAAACGCTTCGCCAGAAACGTCGCCACGCAGTTGTGCCTCAGCAAGCAGCACGGGCAAGAGTGTTGCCATCGCATGCAGTACTGCACCTTCGTGCAAACAATCAAATTCCTGACAATGGATTTGATAGGCATTGAGCAACACGGCTTGCCCGGGACTAAACGTTCGCCGCGTTCCCCACAAGCCCACTTGCTGCCCGTCTCCCCAGCCCTGAACCGCTTGAAGCAAAGGCGCAATCTCGGGGGTGCTGCCCCCCGCAATTCCGACACCTATCGTGTCAAGCGTAAATACTTTGGCGCGCTCAACTGCAGCGGCAGACAAATTTTCAAATCTAACCGAGGCCGCATGCTCAGCTAATTGCAGATCCAACGATGACATCCAAAATCCTTAACGGGTTCAACTGTACGCACTTACCTATCCCATACTTCGTCAGGGACTGGTAATCCTTTAAGATCCTCCGCACTTAATGGTTGGTCCGGCACGATCCCATACGTCTCGAGCATCAAGGTGATTTGGCGCGTATGTTGAGCCGCGTGCCATGTCGTGCGTTCCAGAACATCGTGCATGGCGCGCCTGCCGTAGTAGGTTGGCACCAGATACTGAAGGTCACGATTTGGCTCGTTACGCCACCAATCTGCTACTTGCGCATGCACTTTCGAACCCCAGTCCGCCAGGTCGTTAGCAGACCAACCCTTAGGAGCTAACTCTCCAAACCCTTCAAATCTCAACTCGATCTGATTAGCCGCCTCGGCGCCCATTTGTGCGACGCGAAAAATATGAAACACCGTGTCCGCAGGATTACGATTCCTATCTCGAAAATTTTCACGTAACTGCTCGGGAGAAAACTGCTTGATCAAACGCTGCGCGGTTTGAATGATCGTATCTAATTTCGCGATCAGTTGCTCGGGGGGCAAGGGATCCATTAACTTGGTTTTTAAATCCAAAAATTTAATCACGTCGTTAAACGACTGACAAAAAGTAAAGCGCCCGCCAAGCGCAACAACAGGAACGCTACGAGCACCTAGCGCATGCAGCTTAGCCATGCCTGTTGGATCGTTCAGTACATCGATCGATTCAAAATCAATACCCTGTTTTGTCAGGAACTCTTTGGTGCGTAAACAAGATGAGCAGCCTGGCTGCCAAAACACCTGAACACGCGCTGATTGTGTGGCTTGCATGGTTTGTCTCCTACGACGATTTTGTTATGGCTCAATTATGACTCGGGAATGTCGCTCAGGAGGGGTTCAGGCGTCAAAATTAATGCCCAATCAGTGATTTCGGAAAATTTATTTTCCACCGTATAATGGCCGTCTTCGTTCCAAAGCGCCCCTAGCGCGATCCCCCTTGCCCGGGTGGTGAAATTGGTAGACGCAGGGGACTCAAAATCCCCCGCCGCAAGGCGTGCCGGTTCGATTCCGGCCCCGGGCACCAGCAAAATCAAGCACTTATCTGCTCAGATCGAAATAATCTGCCGTTGCACACTGCCGGCATGAACAGACCATTGACTGTGCTATTCCGAGCCTAGCCGTAGATAAGAATTTCTTGACAAAACTCCGCCTCTCAAACTAGCTAAAAAGCATCACAATGTGGGCTCTTGTAAGTGGAAGTCAGTCAACCCCTGATATGCATGCGCGACGTTTAAAAGATCGGCTTCCGAGAAAGGGAATCCTACGAGCTGGAAGGACAATGGCAGACCAAGAGGGTCAAATCCGCAGGGAATACTGATGGAAGGCAGCCCGAACAGATTGATAGGCCGAGTGAGCGTAGTGAGCCTACTAATCAATGCCCGCACCTTATCGCCGCTACCATCAATGTCAGTCTCAGCAATTGAAGGTACTGGACCACACATGACAGGCATTTGCAGCACATCAACATTTGCCATCGTATTTAACAAAAATTGTTCGGTGAGTTGTTTCCGTAAACGCATCGCGTCTAGGTAATAAGTGGCGGGAATAGTCAGGCCCGCCTCTATACGACTACGAACTTGCGGTGAATAGTCCTGAGGCCTGCTTTTTAGCCAATCGCGATGCATCGTCGCCGCTTCACATTTGACGATTGTCTCAGCGACAAAAAAAACAGATCGCATATCCGGCATTTGGACGGGCACGATGATAGCGCCCAGTTCACGCAAAACAGCGAGACTCGCTTCCAAACCTGTCACGACCTCTGGCTCGATTGAATAACCAAGCGACTCAATAGAGGGTACGCCCACACGTAAGCCTTTGATGGACTGACCTAGCGCAGCACGATAGTCAGGCACCGGGCGAGTGCTTGCCGTCGAATCATTTTTATCCGCACCAGCAATTGCATTCATCAACACCGCACAGTCGGATGCCGTTCGTGCAAGGACACCTACATGGTCAAGGCTCCAGGATCGAGGCATGGCTCCATAGCGACTGACACGTCCGTAGGTAGGCTTGAGACCCAAAACACCGTTGGCCGCAGCCGGCAACCTCACAGAACCGCCCGTGTCGGAGCCGAGCGCGCCATATACAAGTCGGGCAGAGACAGCAACACCTGAGCCGCTGGAAGAGCCTCCGGATATATGATCGCGATTGTAGGCATTACGGCAATGTCCGTAATGAATGTTGTGGCCCGTAGGCCCAGCGGCAAACTCCGACATACCCAGGCGTCCCACTTGAATTGCACCCTCTTGATCGATTCGACTCAGTGCGGTTGCCGTCGTTGACGCAATCCAGTCACGGCGAATTTCAGTACCCCCAGTGGCACCGACTCCTGGTCGATAAAACATGTCTTTGTGAGCGAGCGGCACACCATACATGGAACCTTGCGCCTTGCCTCCTGCTGCCAAATGACGGTCGCAGGCGCGAGCTTGCTCAAGCGCCGTATCACCATTGACCTCTACAAAACAATTTCGGGAAGGTTGCCAAAGCGCGATACGATCAAGACAGGCTTGCACGGCTGACTCAGAGCTGACTTCACGCCGGACGATCGATGCAGCCAATGCGGTAAGACTGAGATTGAGAATATCCTTGCTCATTTTGCAGCTTTCTCCAGCAAGGTAACAAAACCGGAAGGTTCGTCATCGAAGGAAAGTGTCACGCTAGCGCGACGGACTTCATCACGTAGTTGCTTGACCTCAGCTGCGAGCTCTTCTGCTCTTTTTAATGTGAAGTCGAAGTCTTGCGTGTGCTTTGCATATTTTTGTACGAGCTCGCCATCATCCATGATGTTCTCCAATTTATAAAATGTGCACGATCTAGTTCTAGACTGTCTACTCAATCCCTTTTCGACCAATAAAAAGTTTGCGAAGCAATGAATCTTTTATCTGAGGCACCATCACTAGAATAACGAGAATCCAAATGACCGCAGCAATTGGGCTAGAAATATAGACAAGTAAATCACCTCGACTCATAAACAGAGCCTCTCTCATGTGTTTTTCAATTAATGGGCCAAGGACTACGCCAACAACGAGAGGTGCCAATTGAAAATCAAGCTTTCTGAAGACATAGCCGATCACACCAATAAACAACAGCACATAGACGTCGAGCATACTATTTCGAACGCTGTATGCACCAATCACTGCGACAAGCAAAATCATTGTGAGAAGTATGTGTGAGGGGATCCGCAGGAGGCTCACCCAAACGCTAATCATGGGTATATTTAAAGCTAGCAACATCACGTTACCCACCAGCATCGAGGCGATCACACCCCAGAAAATCCCAGGGTGATCCGTCATGAGCAAAGGCCCAGGTTGCACCCCGTACACCATCATGGCAGCCATCATCAACGCAGTAATCGCGCCAAACGGCATCCCCAGTGAAAGCAGGGGGACCATCGAGGAAGTGGCCGCCGCATTATTCGCGGTCTCTGGCCCAGCAACACCCTCAATCGCACCTTCGCCAATTTCATCACGATACTTGGAGACTCCTTTTTCAAGCCGATAGGAAGCAAAGCTTGAGAGTGTTGCCGAAGGTCCAGGCAATAAGCCAAAGATAAAGCCAACGATTGTTCCGCGCCCAAAAGGTGCCCAAGAGCGCCGAAGCTCCTCCCTAGTTGGCAACATATCCCTCAAACGAACGGGTACCGGTAACGGCTGGCTTTTAATTCGCTCCACTAGAAACATGATCTCTGTGACACCGTACAAACCAACGACTAGCGGGACAAGGTCAATACCTTGGCTGAGATCATTAAAACCAAAGGTGAAGCGATTCATCGCTGTGACGGCTTCTTCACCAATGGTGCTCAACACCATGCCTAAGGCCATTGGCAAAATACCTGCAGCAAACGATCCGCCGGAGATTCTAGATAAGAGCAGTAAACCACCCGCAGTCAGCGCAAAAAATTCTGCTGGTCCAAATAGGATCCCCAGTTGCGCAAGTGCTGGAGAGAACAACATGACACCGATGACAGAGACTGTGCCCCCAATAAAGGATCCAATCGCTACGATCGACAGGACGCCGCCCGCTCGACCTCGTTTGGTAAGCTTATAGCCGTCGATGCATGTGACAACAGAAGAAGACTCGCCAGGCATATTGACAAGAATCGCGGTTGTTGAACCGCCATACTGCGCACCATAATAAATGCCCGCCATCATAATCAGTCCCGCCGTCGGCGGAAACGTGAAGGTGATGGGAAGCAAGATAGCAACTCCCGCGACCGGTCCGAGACCAGGAAGTACGCCTAGGGCCGTGCCTGCAAGCGCACCAAAGAAAGCTGCTAGTAGATTCTGAAGGGTGAAGACAACACCAAGGCCATGCAGTAAGCCGGAGATCGGATCCATCGGTGCCGCCCTCTCTTTAGAATGCGAAGATGCCAACCGGCATGGGTAACATCAGAAAGCGAACGAATAGAAGATATGCACTGCCTGCCATGACCAGCGCGTAGAGCGCGACCCGCCAAATACTAAGGCTCGAAAGTACCCTGATCAGTACAAAGCAAAAAATAGTGCTGCTGATGAGTTGCCCGAGTATCGGGAGCAGCACTAGGTAGCCAAGAATGCCTCCTAGCAGCACCAATAGCCTTCGTAAATCGCTCCCTGCGGGCAGCTCTACGCTCTCTTCGGTCTTGCGGGTTTTTAACCCCTCCCACAACGCCGACACACTTCCGAGTAGTAATAAAAATCCAGAGATGACCGGGAATACGCCAGCACCGGGCTGACGTATTCTCCCCATTGGCATTTGAAAAGAGACGGCAAGATAGAGGACGGATAAGCATATACCTATTGCGCCCACCACAATATAGCCCTTGCTTCGACTCCAGTGTATTGATTGCATCGTGTGGCCTTTATTTATCGATTATTTTTTTTTATCCATCCAACCAATGAGCTCAGTAAACATTTTTGCTAACTCAGTGATGTACTCACTTGTACCCGCCGAGTCTTTCGTATCGATCACGAAACCACTTCTGTTGGCGAACTCTATAAATTCCGGAGACTTCACCGCCTTGAGCGACGCCTCAACAAGTTTGGCATGAACATCTTTTGGCAAACCCTTCGGAGCAATAATGCTATAGCTTGCAGGCAAAGTCGCGTCGTACCCTGCATCAAAAATCGAAGTCGCTTCGGGCGCCAGGATGTACTTTCCTTTTGTAAATACCGCTAGCACGCGCAACTTGCCGGCACGCACTTGAGCCGCAGTATTTGGGCCATAGCCCATCGCACCCTCAATACGACCACCTAGCAACGCAACCAGAGCCTCGCCTCCACCGCCAGTAAAAGGGATAGTGTCAAGTTTGATATTCGCTGCCCGGTTTAGTTGCTGTGCGGCCAGATCAGCGATAGAACGTACCCCAGAGACCCCAATTCTGATTCTATCCGGATTCTTTTTTGCGTCCGCAAGAAACTCTTCGAAGGTTTTCCAAGGGGCGTCTGCCCGGACGACCAACATAGCAGGAACGAAGGCCAGATTAATAATGGTGGTGTAGTCTTGCGTCGACTTATAGGCCAAGTCTTTGTTGACGATCGGCTGGTAAGCCAGCGCAGCGCTATCGCCGAGTCCGATGGTGTAACCATCAGGTGCCGCACGAACGATGGCATTGGTACCAATCGTCGCTGATCCACCGGCACGATTAATAATATTCACTGAGCCAGGAAGTGCTTTGGCTAGTTCTGCAGCAAATGCTCGGGATAACGGATCAGCTGAACCACCAGGGTTAAAGGGGACAACAAAAGAAATGTCTTTGTTGGGATAGGTTTGAGCGTTTGCTGAAAATGAAAACAACAGCGAAGCTGTCGCGACGCAAGCGCCTCGGATTAACGTGTTCAGGAATTGATTCATGGCAGCACCTTTAAAGTTTGCTAGGGTAATGAGCTGTTAACAAAAATTTTCTTCACTTCCAACCACCACCACCCGACACATACACTGTATCGGCAGT
>JBILJY010000243.1:0-3145 GCA_044376975.1 Burkholderiaceae bacterium
AACTCTTGGAGCGGGTATTTTTTATTCAATGGCACGAGCGTGTCACGTAACGCATCATTGGGCGCATGCAAGGATACCGCTAACGCTACCGGACAGTCCTGCGACAAGCGATCCATCATCGGAACCACGCCAGATGTAGAGACAGTCACACGCCGACGCGACAGTCCATAGGCATTGTCGTCAAGCATCATCCTTAACGCCGCCAACACCGGCTCGTAATTAAGCAAAGGTTCGCCCATGCCCATCATCACAACGTTGCTAATCAAGCGCGCGTCTTCCGAGCCCTCTTGCGTGCCGATACGCGCAGAGGCCGTGTCTTGCATCAACTCATGCCTGGCCCACCAAAGCTGACCGATGATCTCGGCGGCTGTCAGGTTACGATTAAAGCCTTGGTGACCGGTCGAGCAAAATGTGCACGCAACGTTACACCCCGCCTGGCTCGAAATGCACAGTGTGCCGCGGTCATCTTCGGGAATAAACACAGATTCGATTGCATTGCCCTGGCCAACATCAAACAGCCATTTGCGGGTGCCATCTGCTGAGCGGTGCTGCGTCAACACGCTAGGTGCTTGGACGATGCAAGACTCAGACAACTGGGCACGGAAGTCACGTGCCAAGTCAGTCATTAGATCGAAATCACTCGCGCCCCGCTGATGCACCCACTTTTGCAATTGGCGGGCGCGAAATGGCTTACCCCCCCACTGCCCGACCAGCTGGGTCAGTGCCGAAGCGTCGAGCCCAAGCAGATTGATCGGTTCAGGGTGCATGCAGGGTAAGCCACGAGCCAAGCAGCCGGATTAACGGCTGTGGATATTGATTTCAGGGAAGAAGAACGCGATTTCAACGCGCGCGGTTTCAGGCGCATCGGAACCGTGAACGGCGTTAGCATCGATGCTGTCTGCGAAGTCAGCGCGAATGGTGCCTTTGTCGGCCTTCTTTGGATCCGTTGCACCCATCAGGTCACGATTTTTTTGAATCGCGTTCTCGCCCTCAAGTGCCTGGACGAAAACCGGACCGGAGATCATGAAGTCGACCAAGTCTTTGAAAAATGGACGTGCGCTGTGGACAGCGTAAAAACGCTCAGCATCGGCACGCGACAACTGCAGCATGCGAGCGGCGATCACTTTTAGGCCAGCGGACTCGAAACGGGCAACAATTTGACCGACTACGTTCTTTGCAACTGCGTCAGGCTTGATAATTGATAGGGTACGTTCAACAGACATGTAAAACTCCAATAATTCTCAATAAAAACAGGGACTTTGCTTGTGCCCACCGTAGCCCACGATTCTAGCACGCCACTAAGTCTCACAACGCCCTAAAATAGCGGGGTTTTGCCAGACTCTGGCCCGGGGCCCAAGACCTTCGCTCAATGCGCTGCCCCTGCGTGACCCTATTTTTTGTGGATAACTTGATGAATCAGCCCAATACCCTTCCCGATGGGGAACTCTCCAAGAGCTTTGAACCGGCTAACCTAGAGGCCCGCTGGTATGCCGAATGGGAAAAAAGGGGCTATTTTGCCGGGGGTCAACATGCCCAGGGCGATGCCGCTGGAGCCCCTTATGCCATCCAGTTTCCACCCCCGAACGTCACAGGCACTCTTCATATGGGACACGCCTTTAATCAGACGATCATGGACGGGTTAATTCGCTACCACCGCATGCGTGGCCATGACACGGTGTTCGTACCGGGCACCGATCATGCCGGGATCGCGACGCAGATCGTGGTTGAACGCCAACTCGACGCACAAAAAACCACCCGTCACGATCTCGGACGTGA
The DNA here is from genome assembly GCA_044376975.1 of Burkholderiaceae bacterium. Taxonomy (GTDB): domain Bacteria; phylum Pseudomonadota; class Gammaproteobacteria; order Burkholderiales; family Burkholderiaceae_B; genus Zwartia. The sequence continues at coordinate 1,777 of JBILJY010000243.1, forward strand.
GAAGTTTATTGAGAAAGTCTGGGAATGGAAGGAACTCTCGGGCAACACCATCACCAGCCAGGTGCGACGCCTCGGCGCCTCGGCGGACTGGCCGCGTGAATATTTCACGATGGACAAGCAGATGTCTGCGGGTGTTGTTGAGACCTTTGTCCGCCTCTACAAGCAGGGGCTGATTTACCGAGGTAAACGCCTGGTCAATTGGGATCCAAAGTTACTCACAGCAGTCTCGGACCTCGAGGTGCAATCCGTAGAGACCGACGGGCATCTCTGGCACATCCGCTACCCCTTCGTGGACGGGCCACAAACCATCACCCACGAAGACGGCTCCTCAGAGACCATCACTGGCATGACCATCGCCACAACACGACCCGAAACCATGCTTGCCGACGGCGCGCTTTGTGTACATCCGGAGGACGAACGCTATAAGCACCTCGTTGGCAAAATGGTCGATCTGCCCCTGTGCGATCGCCAGATCCCCATTATTGCCGATGACTTCGTCGATCGTGCCTTTGGTACGGGTTGCGTCAAAATTACCGGCGCGCATGACTTCAACGATTACGCCTGTGCTCAACGCCACAACCTGCCGCTGATCGTCATCTTCACACTCGATGCACGGATTAACGATGAGGGGCCCGCCCAGTTCAGAGGCATGGACCGGTTCGACGCACGCAAAGCCGTCGTCGATGAGCTCGAACAAAAGGGCTATCTGGTCAAAGTCGATGCGCACAAAATGATGCAGCCCAGGGGCGATCGCACTGGTGCGGTACTTGAACCGATGCTGACAGACCAGTGGTTCGTCGCCATGAGTAAGCCCGCCCCTGCCGACACACTCCACCCTGGAAAAAGCATCACGGAAGTTGCTCTAGATGTGGTGGCAAAAGGCGACATCCAGTTCTATCCACAGAACTGGACGACCACCTACAACCAATGGCTTGAGAATATTCAAGACTGGTGTATTTCACGCCAGCTCTGGTGGGGGCATCAGATTCCGGCCTGGTACGCACCAGACGGCCAAGTGTTTGTCGCACATACCGAGAAAGAGGCGATCGATCAGGCACATGCCGCTGGTGTGACGGGTGCACTCTCGCGCGATCCAGATGTGCTCGACACCTGGTTTTCGTCCGCGCTCGTGCCCTTCACCACGCTAGGTTGGCCGCAAGAAACTCCGGATTACACGCGCTACCTGCCCTCAAGCGTGTTGGTCACGGGCTTTGACATTATCTTCTTTTGGGTGGCGCGGATGGTCATGATGACGACGCACCTAACAGGCCAGGTGCCCTTCAAGCATGTTTATGTGCATGGGCTTATCCGAGATGCGGAAGGCCAGAAGATGAGCAAGTCCAAAGGGAATACGCTAGATCCCGTTGAT
>JBILJY010000078.1:0-11120 GCA_044376975.1 Burkholderiaceae bacterium
TCCGTAAAAAATCTGTACGTCAAAAACTGAACACGATTGGAATGGAGTTCAAAGGTAAAAATGTGCTCCTGGTAGACGATTCGATCGTTCGTGGCACCACGAGTCGAGAGATTGTGGATATGGCGCGAGCCGCTGGTGCAAACAAGGTGTACCTGGCCTCTGCTGCGCCACCCGTGCGCTACCAGAACGTATACGGCATTGATATGCCCACCCAGAAGGAATTGATTGCGACTGGGCGCGATGAAGCGGAGATCGCAAAAATTATTGGCGCTGATGGATTGGTATATCAAGACATTGCTTCAATGCAAAAGTCTGTCACTGACTTGAATCCAGCGTTAACAAAATTTGATAATTCTTGTTTTACCGGAGAGTATGTCACGGGCGACATCACGCCCGAGTATTTAGAGCGACTCGGTCTGAGTCGACACAATGCGCAAGATGAGGCGAGTGGACTACTTTTTAATATGGGTTACGCCGCAGAAGACAACTGAGTCGATAGGCTGAGGCAAGTGCAATCAAGGCAAACAACGTCAGGCTCCAATAAGCGTATTCAATGCCCAACAGCGTAATGCGAGCGTCCATGCAGCTCGCGTAGATGCCAAACAGCCAGGGCACTGCAGACTCTAACCCTGTTTTTGTCATCCATTGATCTGCTAGGCTCTGCGCGCACGAGAAACTTTGTGAGGCAACCTGAGCTTGGTAGATCGCGGCCGTAATGCCAGCTAACGCAACCGACAGTATGAGCGCAAAGCATAATGCGAGCTTTGTTCGTTGCGCTTGTCCGAGTGAGCCTAAAAAGCCAACTGCAGCAATGAGCAAGTACAACATGCGTTGGGCAACACACCAAGCACACGGCTGCATGTCATAGACATGTTGCGATACCAGCGCGATAAGGACTGCAAGCAAACTAATCGATGCGATGTATAGCTGGGCGCGTTGATCAGGCTGCATTCTTTTGCTCCACACCCAGTACAGCTAAGAGAGCACGTTCGAACTGTCGCTGCGTACGTGGTTGCGCCAGGGTGTCACCACTGATGACGAATACGTCCTCGATTCTGTCGCCCAGTGTCATGACCTTAGCCGTTTGCAGATTGATCGCATAGGACACAAACACTTGAGCGATGTCGCCAAGCAAGCCTGGACGATCACTGGCGATGACATCAAGGCGCCAACTCTGACTGCGCTCGTCTGGATAAAGCTCAACGATGGGAGGGAAGGGAAATGCTTTAGAGAGCCGCGATGGCCTGAGACCAAAGGCACCGGCGGCCTGGCTTACGTCGTGTGGTGCATCTAAATGCTGTGTAAGTTCGTGTTCAATAAGTGCCGCAATCGTCCGCAAATCTTCGTCGCCATCAGTCGGCAGCACGACAAAGCTATCCAAGGCGTAGCCATCGCGCGTCGTGTGAATACGCGCATCTTGGATGCTGATGAGTCGCCGAGCAAAATAGGCACAGATACGTGCAAAGAGATCTGCAACGTCTTTTGTGTACACCAGAACTTGTATGCCTTCGCCCCGGTCAGTGGGGCGTGCCTTCACAATCGTTTGCGTTGTCCCGACACGGTGATACAAGTGTCTCGTATGCCAGGCGATTTCAGTTGCTTCATGGCGCAAAAAGTAGGCGACATCCAGTTGCTTCCAAAACGCCTCTCGCGTTTCGTCGCGCAAACCCGCTAGTCGAACAAGGCCTGACGCTTCTTCCATACGTTGTCGCAGCACGGTGTTCGCATCGTCGCTCGTCCCACTGAAGGTCGCGCGGGTTTGGTTATAAAGGTCTTCAAGCAATTTACCTTTCCAAGCGTTCCAGACTTTAGGGCTTGTGCCTCGAATGTCGGCGACGGTCAACAGGTATAACGCCGTTAACTGCCTTGGCGTCTCAACCATTGTTGCAAACTCCTTAATGACCTCTGGGTCTGATAAGTCTTTTTTCTGCGCAACGTGAGACATAAGAAGATGGCGTCGGACTAGAAACACCACGAGGTCTGTATCTTCTTTAGACAAACCATGATCGCGAGCAAAGCGTTTAACGTCTTCAGCACCCAAGGTGGAGTGGTCGCCCCCTCGTCCCTTCGCGATATCGTGAAACAGCGCTGCAACGTAGAGTAACCAGTGGCGATCAAAGCTGGCCGTCAGTCTGCTTGCGAGTGGGTACTCTTGCGCATGTTCCGGCATGGTGAAACGGCGCAGATTGCGCAAAACGGCGAGCGTATGCTGATCAACTGTGTACACATGAAACAGATCGTGTTGCATCTGACCCACAACAAGGCGGAATACCGGCAGGTAACGTGGGAGAATGTTTAGCATTGTCATGCGTCGCATCGCATGCACAATGCCATGTGGCTGCTGCAGTATCTGCACAAATAAAGCGCGGTTGGTTTGCGAGCGTCGAAACTGCGCGTCAATACGATGACGTGCGTGCCAAATTGCACGCAGTGCTCTTCCAGAGAGCTCCGTTAGATCAGGGTGTTGTTGCATCACCAAGAAGACACCCAAGAGTTGCTCGGGGTGCTGCTCAAAGACCTCGTCGTCGATAATGTCCAGCCGATTACGATGCGCGACGTAAAAGCTATTGATCGGCCGGACTTCATCGCGGTTTGGAGGAAATAAGCTTTCTTCGATGTTTTGAACGAGCAGTGTATTAAGCTGTGTCACCAACCGTGCAGCCCAGTAGTAGCGCTGCATCAGAATTTCACTCGCACGCCGTGTTGTGGTCGCTTCGATGCCATATGCCTGTGCTAGGCCATGCTGCAAATCAAATAACAAGCGATCCTCACGGCGTTTAGCCAAGAGGTGTACCTCGATGCGCACGCGCTTAAAGGCTTGCTCCGCACGCCTCAAGTCACGTGCCTCTGCAGTGGTGAGCAGGCCGGCGGTGGCGATTTGCTTCCAACTATTACCAAAGCCTGCTGCACGTGCCATCCACATAATCACTTGCAGGTCGCGCAAGCCGCCCGGTGACTCTTTGCAGTTCGGCTCGAGCGAGTAGGGAGTATCCTGATAACGCGCATGCCGTTGCTGCATCTCGGCACGCTTGCTTTGAAAGAAAACACGCGCATCAAGGTGCTCGGTCATGCATTGATGCAGAGACTGTGTCAACTTACGGCTGCCGGCAATCCAGCGCGTCTCGAGAAGTGACGTCTCTACCGTGATGTCGCCTCTTGCCTCCGATACACATTGTTCGATCGTTCGAACACTGCAACCCGGCTCTAGTCCGATATCCCACATCGCCGCAACGAGCGCGCTCAGCGCCGATTCATCAGCCTCGCTAGGCTCTTTGGGCAGCAAGATCAGCAGATCGACATCGGAGAAAGGATATAGTTCTCCTCTGCCGTAGCCACCCACTGCAGCAAGCGCCGCACCTTTAGGTAGTGGTAGGTGTTCAAGCAAACTGCGCAGGGCTTGGTCTGCGCACTGACGCAGCGCCCCAAGCAACTTGTCTGCTTGCGGTTTAGCGCGATAGGCTTCAATGGCTGATACGCGTGCGGCCTGAGCGTGACTACGGATAGAAGCGAGCGTTGTGGTATCAGTCATGTTATCGAAGCAGGCGATGCGAAGTTCAATCAAACTACGTGGTGATGAATGCTGGGGGGGGAGGCATGCCGTCAGAGATCGTCATGACCTCGAAACCGGTCTCGGTCACGAGCACGCTGTGCTCCCATTGCGCTGAAAGGCTGTGATCGCGTGTGACGACAGTCCAGCCATCAGCCAGTTGTCGAATCTCACGTCGTCCAGCGTTAATCATCGGTTCGATCGTAAATATCAGTCCTGGTTCAAGGCGTTGACCAGTCCCGGCTTTGCCGTAGTGCAGAATTTGAGGATCCTGGTGAAAAACTTTACCAATGCCGTGCCCGCAAAACTCACGCACAACGGAAAAACCGTTCTGCTCCGCGTGGCGCTGTATTGCCTGACCAATATCCCCAAGGGTATTGCCAGGCTTAACCTGAGCAATGCCCAGCCACATGCAGTCAAACGTGACCTCAGTCAGACGCTTTGCTAGGATTGAGGGCTCCCCGACGTAATACATCCGGCTCGTGTCACCGAACCAGCCTTCCTTGATAATTGTCACGTCGATGTTCAGCACATCGCCATTTTTTAGTACCTTATCTCCGGGAATACCATGGCAGACTTGGTGGTTGACCGACGTGCAAATAGCGCCAGGAAACGGGGGATAACCGGGTGGGGCGTAGCCCACTGTCGCCGACTTAACCTGCAGCACGTTTGTCAGGAAGTCTAGGCAAAGCTTATCGAGCTCTCCGGTTGTGACACCCGGCTTTACGTAGGGGGTAATGAAATCCAGCACTCGCGCGGCGTCTTTGCAGGCCGCCCGCATGCGGTCTAAATCGGTCGGATTGGTAACTAAACCCATGTTGACTTGAGTATTGAGGGTGAAAGATAGTAGAATTATAGGCTTACCGTTGTTTTCTAACGGTTTATTTGGAAATCGTAAATCGCGTGATGCGCCGCCAGGGTGCCAGTGCGCAGCCTCAAGGCTGTTTGCTGGTGCAGGCGTCTCACTAGACCTAACCCTCGGAGCTCTTACTATGTCGTTAATGCGTGAAATGTTGGAAGCGGGCGTGCACTTCGGTCACCAGACCCGTTATTGGAATCCTAAGATGGCCCCCTTTATTTTCGGCCATCGCAATAAAATTCACATCATCAACCTCGAGAAAACAGTCGCTAATTACCAAGAGGCGACGAAGTTTCTGCGTCAGGTTGCTGCCAAGGGCGGTAACGTTCTGTTTGTCGGTACAAAACGTGCTGCGCGCGAACTCGTTGCGGCCGAAGCCCAGCGGGCAGGCATGCCCTTTGTTGATAGCCGTTGGTTGGGCGGAATGCTCACGAACTTCAAGACAGTCAAAAGCTCGATCAAGCGCTTAAAAGACATGGAAGTCATGATCGCCGAAGGCGGTACGGAGCGCATGACCAAGAAAGAAGGGCTGATGTTCCAACGTGAACTCGACAAGCTGAACAAGTCGATCGGCGGCATCAAGGATATGAACGGCCTTCCTAGCGCAATTTTTATGATTGATGTCGGGTACCACAAGATTGCGGTTGCAGAAGCTAAAGCGCTGGGCATTCCAGTGGTTGCTGTGGTTGATACCAACCATTCCCCAGATGGCATTGATTACATCATTCCTGGTAATGATGACTCTGCCAAGGCCATCGCACTTTACGCTAAGGGCGTAGCTGACGCAGTCCTCGCTGGTCGTACAGACAATGTGAATGGCTTGGTTGAAGAACTCGCGCAGGGTGAAGAGTTCATCGAAGTCGATCAGGCGAAAGCCTAATTAGCCACCGCGCTTTGCGCGGGTATATGGCGTCTGTCTATCTTGTCCGACCCTAAGCCTGCTGGCATGGGGCGGGCACAACACAATGTGGAGTAGTTATGGCTGAAATCACCGCCGCAATGGTTAAAGAACTGCGCGAGAAAACCGACGCACCTATGATGGAATGTAAGAAAGCCTTGACAGAAGCTGCTGGCGATATGGCGCGGGCTGAAGAGATCTTGCGTGTCAAGCTTGGCAGCAAAGCCAGTAAGGCAGCGAGCCGAGTGACCGCCGAGGGACTGATCGGCTTGTACATTTCGCCCGATGCAAAACAGGGCGCTGTTGTCGAAGTGAACTGTGAAACAGACTTTGTTGCAAAAAACGACGATTTTGTCGGTTTTGTCGCTAACATCGCTAAACTCGTGGCAACGTCTTCAATTTCTGACGTAACTGCGTTGTCGGCAAGTGCTTTTGGTGATGGCACGGTCGACTCAGTGCGCACAGCCTTGATTGGTAAAATCGGCGAGAACATTTCTGTTCGACGTTTTCAACGCTACAACACGGCAAACAAGCTTGCTAGCTATGTTCATAGCGGCAAAATTGGTGTGTTGGTCGAGTTTTCTGGTCCGGACGAGGTGGGTAAAGATTTGGCGATGCACATAGCTGCGACAAAGCCCCGCGCAGTGGACGAAACGGGTGTTTCTGAGGCAGACAAAGAGACCGAACGTTCTGTGGCGCGCCAAAAAGCGGCTGAGTCTGGTAAGCCAGCGGAAATCGTCGAAAAGATGGTCGAAGGCTCGGTTCAGAAGTTTCTCAAAGAAGTGGCTCTGCTATCGCAGCCGTTCGTTAAAAACGATAAACAGTCAGTTGCCCAGATGCTGAAAGAGAAAAGCGCCTCCATTACAGGCTTCTCGCTGTTTGTCGTGGGCGAAGGGATCGAGAAGAAAACCAGCGATTTTGCTGCTGAAGTTGCTGCCGCTGCTTCCGGAAACGCATAATTTTGTACGTTAAGCCGGGCGGCGCAGCAATGGCCGCCCGGCTTTCGTTTACACTTTTGTTCGTGATCAATACCCGGAAAAATAACGCATATGACCAGCAGAATGCATAAAAGAGTCCTCCTCAAACTGTCTGGCGAAGCGCTCATGGGTGATGACGCTTTTGGTATCAATCGCGCGACGATTATGCGGATGACGGATGAGGTCGCCGAGGTGGTTGCCATGGGCGTGCAGTTGGCCATCGTAATTGGCGGCGGCAACATCTTTCGCGGCGTAGCGCCGGGCGCGCAAGGTATGGATCGTGCGACAGCCGATTACATGGGCATGATGGCGACAGTGATGAATGCCTTGGCCTTACAGGACGCACTGAAGCACCGGGGTGTTGACGCCCGTGTTCAGTCTGCACTGAATATCGAACAGGTCGTCGAACCCTATATTCGTCCCAAAGCGTTGCGCTACCTCGAAGAGGGGAAAGTCGTCATATTTGCGGCTGGAACAGGTAATCCGTTTTTTACGACAGACACTGCAGCGGCCCTACGAGGCGCTGAAATTGGTGCGGAAGTTGTGCTCAAGGCGACCAAGGTCGATGGCATCTATACGGCCGATCCAAAAAAGGATCCCGCCGCCACGCGTTATGCGCGGATTAGTTTCGACGAGGTCATTATGCGTCGGCTCGAGGTGATGGACGCGACGGCTTTCGCGTTGTGTCGTGATCAAAAGTTGCCAATCAAGGTGTTTTCAATCAATAAGCCTGGTGCGCTTAAGCGCGCCGTAAGTGGTGAGGACGAGGGTACGCTCGTTCACGTCTAGAGGGATAAATGATGAGTACTGCCGAAATACAGAAATCAGCCGAAGCTCGGATGACCAAGTCTCTTGAGACCCTTAAAAGCAATCTTGCGAAAATTCGTACGGGACGTGCCCACACGGGGATTCTTGACCACGTTCAAGTAGAGTACTACGGCTCGCCTGTGCCAATTTCACAAGTCGCTAACGTGACACTCTTGGATGCTCGCACGATCAACGTTCAGGTTTGGGAAAAAAACCTTGGAGCGACCGTGGAGAAAGCGATTCGCGACTCCGATTTAGGCTTGAATCCGATTGGGATGGGTGACAGTATTCGTGTGCCCATGCCGGCTCTCACCGAGGAGCGCCGTCGGGACCTCAATAAGGTGGTGAAGTCTGAGGGTGAGGACGCGAAGATTGCTGTACGCAATTTGCGTCGCGATGCAAATGACAGTTTCAAAAAGCTCGTGAAAGACAAGACGATTTCTGAGGATGACGAGCGTCGCGCGCAAGATATCGTACAAAAGCTGACAGATCGTTGTGTCACCGACATTGACAAATTGGTCGCCCAAAAAGAAGCCGAGATCATGACGGTTTAATCCGTCTCATTTATGGCGATCAGCTCAACTAAAACCGTGCCGAGTACGTCGGCGACCCCAGAGCACGTTGCGATCATTATGGATGGTAACGGGCGTTGGGCCTCGCAACGATTTCTTCCGCGTACAGCTGGGCATGCAAAGGGCGTACAGTCCGTGCGTCGCGCAGTCGAGACCTGTGGTAACGCAGGTGTGCGCTACTTAACATTGTTTGCGTTTAGCTCTGAAAACTGGCGACGACCTGCCGATGAAGTAACGTTACTCATGCGATTGTTCGTGCAGGCCCTAGAGCGAGAGGTGTCGCGTTTGCAAGAGCAAGGCGTCAGACTACGTGTGGTCGGAGACCTCAGTGCTTTTGAGCCAAAGTTACAGGAGTTAATCACGCAAGCTCAGGACAGCACCGCTCAAAACGATGCGCTACACCTAACTATCGCGGCCAACTACGGTGGACGATGGGATATTTTGCAGGCGACCCGTCGTATGCTGGCGGCCCATCCAGAGTTGGCGGCAAACCCAGAAAAACTAGATGAGCAACTACTCTCTAATTATCTTTCGATGGCATGGGCACCAGAGCCCGATTTGTTTATTCGGACGGGTGGCGAGCAACGAATCTCGAATTTTTTAATCTGGCAGTTAGCCTATACCGAGCTATTTTTTACCGACTGCTATTGGCCCGACTTTGGCGAACAAGAGTTACGCCAGGCCTTTGAGTGGTACAGCACCCGCGAGCGACGCTTTGGTCGCACTAGCGCTCAGGTGCACGGCACAGTGAAGACGTAGACCATGCTCGGACAGCGCGTCATCACTGCCTTTGTGCTGCTGTGTCTCTTGACGGTGCTGTTGTCGATCCCTTCAGCTTGGCCTTTTCTTATCTTCCTGTCCTTGACTTGCGCGCTTGCCGCATGGGAGTGGGGGCGTTTACTTTGGGGACGAGGCACGCAGGTACCACTGTTTATGGGACTTTTGCTCTTTGTCATCACGGTCGCCCAGGCCTGGATGTGGATGCCATCGGGTTCGGGTGACCAGAGGTTGCTGCTTTGGTCGACTCTGTTTTGTGTGTTGGGTTGGCTCGTGTTTGTCAGTGCTGCGTTGATAAGAGCTCAAACGCAGGTTCGCCAGTCCGCGTTGTTGTGGAGCCTGTTTGCTGGCATTGCGCTTTTTGCGACATGGTCTTGTCTGGCTTGGCTTTTTTTGGGCAACGGCGCACAGTTCGTTCTTACGATGTTGGCAGTGATTTGGATCGCGGATATCTTCGCCTACTTTGCCGGCAGAGCCTTTGGACGTTACAAACTTGCTCCGCGTATTAGTCCTGGAAAGACAGTTGAGGGCGCAATAGTCGGTGTCCTCGGTGTTGTGGCTTGGGTGGTTGCAACAGCCCTCTATTGGCCCAACAGCTTCGGCTTTGAGTTGGCGCAACGCTGGGGTTTGTTTGGTGCCGCTGTGCTGGCGGTGTTTTTGGCTCTATTTTCGATCGCTGGAGACCTGTTCGAGTCGCTACTAAAAAGACGTGCGTCGATGAAAGACTCCAGTGGCCTTCTTCCAGGCCATGGTGGTGTATACGATCGAATTGATGCGGTTGTTGCTGTTGTGCCGTTAGCCTTTCTTTTACTGGGACACGTTCCGTGGTAAAGCGCGTCACGGTGCTGGGCTCTACTGGCTCAATCGGGCAAAGCACGCTTGACGTGCTTGCCAGGCACCCGGAAAAGTTTGCGGTTCATGCGTTGTCTGCCTACTCGCGCATCGATGTATTGGTCGCACAAGCGCGCACGGCGAATGCGCGAGTCGTCGTTGTTCCAACGGACGCCACTGCTCAAGAATTCCGTCGCTTGTGGGGTGAGAACACGAGAGCTCCAGAGATAAGAGTGGGCGCTAATGCCTTGGCTGACACGGCTGGCGATAATCAGAGTCAGATCGTAATGGCTGCGATTGTGGGTGCTGCGGGTTTACCTGCGGCCTTGGCGGCCGCGCAAGCGGGTAAGCGAGTGTTGCTTGCCAATAAAGAGGCCCTCGTTGCTGCGGGGTCCTTGTTCATGGCCGCTGTGAAGACAAACGGCGCTGAGCTATTGCCCATTGACAGTGAACACAACGCCATCTTTCAGTGTCTACCTCATCACGGCCGAGCGAGTGCGCCGTCAGAGCCAGCGCCAGGTGTACGTCGATTGATTTTGACGGCCTCTGGTGGACCTTTTCGTGCGAGACGTTGGGAAGACCTGCATACCGTTACTCCCCAGGAGGCTTGCGCGCATCCCAACTGGAGTATGGGGAGAAAGATCTCAGTCGATTCGGCAACGATGTTGAATAAGGGGCTTGAAGTAATCGAAGCGCACTGGTTATTTGCCATGCCTGCGGACCGAATTAGCGTGGTTATTCACCCGCAGAGCGTGGTTCACTCCATGGTGGAGTATGAGGATGGCTCGGTGATCGCCCAGCTTGGGCAGCCCGACATGCGCACACCTATTGCGTATGGGCTTGGGTTTCCTGAGCGCATCAACTCAGGCGTGGGAATGCTTGATCTTGCGGCTGCGGGACGCCTTGATTTTGCTGCGCCAGATTTGCTACAGTTTCCTTGTTTGCGGTTGTCCTTCGATGCCTTACGCAGCGGACAAGTTGCCTGTATCGCCCTAAATGCCGCTAATGAAATTGCGGTAGAGGCGTTTTTATCCAATAAACTTTCCTACACTCGGATACCATCAATCATCGAGCGCGTTCTTGAGCAGATGTCTTCGATGCATGACGTGCCGATTTGCGCCATTGATGATGTTCTCAGCCTTGACGTTGAGGCGAGACGGCACGCGCAACAGCTCGTATCCCTACAGTCGAACTGAAGATTTTTTCTGGCGCAAACTATGCTTGTTACCCTTTTGGCTTTTGTCGTCACACTCGGTGTGTTGATCACGTTTCATGAGCTCGGACACTACTGGGTTGCACGGTGGTGTGGTGTGCGGGTATTGCGTTTTTCGGTTGGCTTCGGTCGGGTGTTAATTAAACGCGTCGATCGACATGGTACGGAATGGGCCCTATCTGCTATTCCTTTGGGCGGCTACGTCAAGATGCTGGATGAAGCTCACCTAGCGCAGGGGTCCAGTGCAGCGGACACGACCCGCAAACAATCGCCAGAGAGCTTTGCCGCTCAGCCGGTGTCGCGTCGCATTGCGATTGTTGCCGCCGGTCCAATCTTTAATTTGCTGTTGGCAGCTTTTCTGTACGCTTTGTTGAGTTTTGTTGGGACCGAAGAGCCGGCGGCCGTTCTTGCGACGCCGGTGGCTCAGTCGGCCGCTGCGAACGCGGGTTTGCAGGCGGGTGATCGGATCACCGCTGTGGATAACGCACCGATTAAATCCTGGTCAGAGTTGCGCTGGAACTTGCTGCAAAAAGTTGGGGACGGAGACACGATCGAGCTAACGATTGAGCAACGTGGCGCAACGCTCAGTCGCGCGCTACAGATGCCTGTCTTGGCGGATCCGTCGGCGGTAGACCCGCT
>JBILJY010000079.1:0-10908 GCA_044376975.1 Burkholderiaceae bacterium
CGCGCGCGAAGAAGTCCGAACCTCACAAAAAGAGGCTGCACAGCATCAGCTAAACATCACGCGCGAAAGCAACGACGCAGCGGCTGCCTCGGGAATGTCAGCCCCGGTTGAGATTTTGCCAGGCGTAGCCTTCGGCCAAACAACCGGTGACACGACACCGTCTGACCCCTCGGCTTCCCCGGCAGCTCCGCTTGAAACACCCATGCCTTTGCGCTAAACCGTTATTCACCTACACAACAAGAGTTCAACATGCGTATTGCAATCGCCGGGGCTAGTGGTCGTATGGGCCGCATGCTCATCGAAGCCGTTACCCAATCCACAGATTTACAACTAACGGCTGCGTTGGATATTGCTGGTGCGCCGATGCTCGGGCAAGACGCGACCGCCTTCTTGGGTAAGCTCAGTGGGGTTTTAATCACAGATCAGTTATCTGCGCTCAAGCAGGCGGATTGCCTGATTGATTTCACGCGTCCGGAGGGCTCACTCGAGCACCTCAAAGCCTGCGTGACACACGGCGTCAACATGGTCATCGGAACGACTGGATTTGACGATGCAGGCAAAGCCGCCATCAGTGAAGCAGCAAAATCGATTGGTATTGTGTTCGCACCCAACATGAGCGTCGGCGTCAATGCAACGCTAAAACTGCTTGATATGGCCGCACGCATTCTGAACTCGGGCTACGACGTAGAGGTCTTTGAAGCACATCACCATCACAAAGTAGATGCCCCCTCAGGCACCGCACTCAAAATGGGCGAAGTCGTTGCGGACGCTTGGGGCAAGAAGCTAGACGACATTGCAGCCTGGACGAGGCATGGCCACACGGGAGCGCGCAAACCGGGTGAAATTGGTTTCTCTGTCGTGCGCGGCGGTGATATCGTAGGCGACCATACTGTCTATTTCTGCGGCGTCGGCGAACGTATCGAGATCACCCACCGCTCAAGCAGTCGCGCGGGCTATGCCGAGGGTAGTTTGCGTGCCGCACGCTATCTTGAAGGCAAAAAATCCGGCTTGTTTAATATGCAGACGGTGCTCGGTCTTTAAACAAATAATCAGCCACGCCTACCGTTCTGCCTTCTGTATGACGGCATCAAGCGGCCGGGGCGACAGGCTCCATTTCAAGTTCGACACCGAACCTCTCTTGAACGCTAGAACGTACCGCACGCGCAAGCGCCAGTACCTCGTGCGCATGCGCTCCGCCATAATTGACTAATACCAAGGCTTGACGGGCATGCATGCCAACGGCCCCAACCCGACGTCCCTTCCATCCACACTGGTCAATTAGCCAGCCAGCTGCAAGTTTGTAACTGCCGTCAGGCTGCGGATAAGAGACTAATGTTTGTTCTGTCAGCTTTAGCGCGGCATGACGCGCTGCCGTCACCACAGGATTCTTGAAAAAGCTGCCTGCATTACCTAGCACGGACGGATCGGGCAGTTTGGCACGGCGTATGGCACACACTGCGTCGAATACTTGTTGTGCGGTCGGCATAGCTGTGTCGCCCGCCCCAATCCGAAAGTGTTTTTGAAGGTCCGGATACTGAAGCACGGGGTGCCAGACTTTGGGCAAACGAAAGCGTACGGAAACAATCAACCAAGTGCCTTGCGCCGCGCGCTTAAAAATGCTGTCGCGGTAAGCAAATTCACACTCGGCACGCGTCAGTGTTTTCAAAACACCCTGGGGGATGTTCCAAGCAGTCACGGACTCAATCCGGTCTTGCAGTTCAACACCGTACGCACCAATATTCTGCACGGGCGCTGCCCCAACCGTACCCGGAATTAGGGCGAGATTCTCTAGCCCCAGCCAACCTCGTTGTATCGCGTGCTGCACCCACCCGTGCCAGTCCTCTCCGGCAGCCACGTCAACTAGCCAGCAATCTGTCAGTGCCTCCGCAAGTGCAATGCCCTTGAACTCGACTTTTAAAACCAAAGCAGAAAGCTCTGGGGGCAATACCACGTTGCTGCCACCGCCTAATACGAATACCTGAGGAAACTGGCGCGTGAGCTTAGTTAGGCCGGGTAGTTGCGCTGTATGGTGCAACATGATTAGGCTTTGCGCTCGGCAAGCAAGTCCCAAGGTATTTTGAGCTGATAGCTCCGCTGACTCAAGCCGCACATCTGCCAGCGCCCCATGGTGTGCCGCAAAGATCGACTCGGCAACTTCCACACTAGGCACAGGGACTGACGAGTTTGACATAGGGGTGGGAGGGTATGCTATAGTCTTGGTCTTCGTGAATCGTACTTGAATGCCGTGCTGCAAAGCACTAGAAATGTTGCACTTCAAGAACGGTAAGCGGTAAAGCGGGAGTAGCTCAGTTGGTAGAGCGCAACCTTGCCAAGGTTGAGGTCGCGAGTTCGAGACTCGTCTCCCGCTCCAAATTCTGGCAAAAGCCTGATCTGTCGATCAGGCTTTTTTCTTGCCCAAACAAAACATCAATCAAGCTTGGCGCCTGAAGCTTTGACAACTTCGCTCCAACGCTTAACTTCACTATCAACAAACGCACCGAATTTAGCGCCTGTTAGATCTGGAAATTCAGCCCCATTTGTTGCCCACACCGTACGAATCGTCTCGTCTTGCGGCAGTTTTTTCAGCGCTGCGATGATTTTATCTGTCACAGCAGCTGGGGTATTTTTGGGTGCCCACAAAGCGTACCAGGTACTAACCACGTACTGAGGAAGCCCAATTTCAGCTGTCGTTGGCACGTTGGGAATTGCGGGGTTGCGCTTTTCACTTGCAACAAAGAGAGGCGTAATACGCCCTGCTTTGATTTGCGCAGAGGACGAACCCAGTCCGTCAAACATCATGTCTACATCGCCGGCAATCAAGCCTTGCATCGCTGGACCTGCACCACGGTAGGGAATGTGTGCGATGTCGGTTTTCGCCTGGATCTTGTACAACTCACCCGCGAGATGGTGTGATGTCCCGCTGCCAGCAGAGCCATAGTTCATTTTGCCTGGATTCGCTTTTACCTGAGCCAAGAACGCTTGGTAGTCTTTGACAGGGACTTTCTTTGGGTTCACGACCAACACTTGTGGCACACGCGCAATCACCGCCAACGGGATAAAGTCCTTCTGAATGCTGTAATCAAGCTTTGGATACATTGACGGTGCAATCGAATGGTGCACTGCCCCAACAAACAAGGTGTAGCCATCGGCTGGCGCCTTGGCTGCAGCCGACGCACCGACTGTACCGCCCGCACCGCCACGATTATCGATAATAAATTGCTGACCCAACTCTTTGCTTAACACCGCAGCGAGGGGACGGGCGAAGGCATCAGTCCCACCACCGGCAGGAAACGGCACGATGAGTGTGACTGGCTTGATCGGCCAGTCGGACTGCGCCCAAGTAGGCCCGGCCAGTAGCGCTAGTGCGCCAATACCCAACTGCATTAGCGCTCGGCGCGTCATCATTGTTTTCATCGTCGTCTCCAGATTGTCTCGAACAAAAAATCCACGGACCATCCCTTGCCGACATGGCAGGGGCTTCGTCCTGAGGTTATAGCCAGTATAGTTTGAGTCAACCAAGTTAAAAAGACCTTTTGTAGTATGATCAGCGCCGGCGTAACGCTTAATGTTGGCGCAATGGCAGAGTGGTTATGCAGCGGATTGCAAATCCGTGTAGCTCGGTTCGATTCCGGGTTGCGCCTCCAGTAGATAACAATGACAAGCGTAAGCTCTAGCCCCTCCCCTTCTGCAATGCCCACAGGCTTCGTGGCGTTGAGGATCGTTCTCGTGTTTGCCGTTGGATATTTTCTATCCTACGCCATGCGTTCGGTCAACGCTGCCATCGCACCTCTCTTAGTTTCAGATCTGAACCTCTCGGCTAGCGAACTGGGCTGGCTCTCTTCGGCCTATATTCTTTCCTTTGCCGCGATGCAAATCCCTGTGGGGGTCTGGCTCGACCGATACGGCGCGCGCAGAACTGAGTCCGCGCTGCTCTTGATTGCAGCCGCCGGAGCTGCTCTGACAGCCATTGGAGAGACGCTCTTGGTCCAGTCGCTTGGACGCATCCTCATCGGAATCGGCGTATCGGCCTGCCTGATGGCCTCCTACTCCTACTTCCGACGATGCTTTCCGCCTGAGCGGCAGCCGCGGCTAGTGATGTATATGCTGATCTCGGGTACCTCGGGCGCCTTAATGGCCAGTCAACCCGCGCTCGCGCTAGCAGAATGGATCGGCTGGCGGCATGTTTTTAGTCTCACGGCCCTGCTATTTCTCTTCTGCGCAGTCGCCATATTTGTGTTCACCGGCGACCTCGATCGTCAGACGAGTGCGAGCAAAACACAAATTTCAAATGCTGGTTTTTTCTCGCTGTGTCGACATCCCTTTATGCTTCGTGTCTTGCCAGCGACCGTATTCACAGTCGGTGGTTTTGGCGCACTACAAACACTTTGGGCCGGCCCCTGGTTTACACAAGTGTTGGGGATGAGCCCTGACCGAGCAAGTCAAACTTTGCTCTATATGAATGCCAGCATTCTGTGCTCCTATTTTTTAATGGGCGAAGTGAGCCCCAGACTTATCAAACGCGGTGTCTCCTTGCTTAACCAGTCAGTAGGAGCGCTGGTCTGGCTACCAGTATGTCTGGGCGTGATTACCTTTTGGCAACACTCCGCCTCTTGGCTACTTTGGCTAATTATTGCCCCGGCCATACCAGCCATGTTTTTACTGCAGACTCAGGCCGCGCTCGAGTTTCCGAGGGAAGTCGCGGGACGCGTCCTGACAACCTATAACCTGCTGGTATTTGCGGGTACGTTTATTGTTCAATGGGGTTTTGGTGCTTTGACTGATTTATTTCAACGTCTCAATAACAATCCCAGTCAGTCCCTCACTTATGCCATGACCTGTCTGGTCATACTCCAAGCGGGTGGCCTGCTGTGGTTTTTTGTAAAAAAACCTGATGGATCAATCCGTACTTGACGCGATCGCGCGCTGGCCCAATGTGCCGGTGGTCTACGGCTGGCTTTCCCTCAGTGCACGAGGCGCTTGGCGACTACACCCTCTGGGCGATGCGCAACTCGGGGGCGAAGGCACCGGTATCACCAACACCCAAATCTTGGGGTTTATTGGTCGAAACTATTCCAACGAGCCTGACGGAAGGTGGTTTTTTCAAAATGGTCCGCAACGCGTGTACGTTCGACTAGACGCTGCCCCGCTGATCCTCCACCTACGGCCCGATCTGAACGCACTTGTCACGCATAACGAGCTCATTATCAAAACAATCACGCGGTGGTTTGCCGACGATCTCGGGCAACTTTATGCCCAAACCGATCTAGGGCCTGCCCGCGTTGACGATCGCGACCTGTTGGGGCTTACCGAGGTGCTTCGAAGCGAAACCGGCAAAACAGCGCTCGAAGTCCTGGATAAGCTTTCCCCACAAGAAGACCTGCCATCCAAACAAGCCGGGATGGTTCGTTTATTTGATCCTTTGGGGCAATATGCAGCCCTGAGCAGCCCCGCTCCACTGCAGCGCATCTTGCAAAGCGACATAGCAAAGACTTTGGGTTTTGTAATGAATCCTGCACCAATCCGCACCGATTCGTAGCCTATTAGCCTTAAAATACAGGCCTATGAGCCACGATCCCGACTTCTACTTCCCTGCGCCACGCCTCCAAAAGTTCTGCGGTCAGTGCGCGACGCCCATCACGCGCCGTATCCTCGAGGGTGACAACCGCGAACGAGATGTTTGCGAAGCCTGCGGCGCCGTGCATTACCAAAACCCCAGACTAGTCGTGGGCACACTACCCATCTGGAACGACAAAATCCTTTTATGCTTGCGTGCCATTGAGCCACGCGCCAACACCTGGACTTTGCCGGCCGGCTTTATGGAGCTCGGGGAAACCATCGGCCAAGGCGCTGAACGCGAGACCCAAGAGGAAGCCGGAGCGCAAATAACGCTGGGGAAACTCTATACGGTTGTTGACATACCCCACGTCGATCAAGTGCACGTGTATTTCTTAGCGCACGCGATTAGCCCAGATCTTGATCCGGGTCCAGAAACGCTTGAGGCACGCTGGTACGGAATTGACGAAATACCCTGGGACAATCTGTCCTTTCGCTCTGTCTCGACAACGCTCAAACACTATCTGCGCGAACGCGAGATCGGCCACTTTGACACCCACCATTACTCTTTGTTCGCAGCCAACCGGCCAGGCGACTGAGTGCAAAGATCCGCTTGAGCCTGCCATGAGACTGACCTGGCTCGACCCCGACACCCCCTTTCCTGATCCAGAAGACGCGCTGCAGGAGCCTGCTGGGCTATTAGCCGCAGGGGCTGATCTCTCAATCCCACGTTTGCGCGATGCCTATGGTCAAGGCATCTTTCCTTGGTTCTCGGCAGACGAGCCGCCGCTCTGGTGGTCGCCCGACCCAAGAATGGTGCTGCAGTGCGAGTCCTTGCATCTGTCCCACTCCTTGGGCAAGCGCCTGCGACAAATCGCTCGCGCGCAAGCCGCTGGGGACTACTCCACTGTGGTCAAAGTCGACACTGCTTTTACCGCCGTTTTGCGCGCCTGTGCCCGACCAGCCCACAATGGACAGCCCGGCACCTGGATCACCAGAGAAATGCAATTGGCTTACGAGGCCTGGCATTTACTGGGACACGTGCACAGCCTAGAAACGTGGATCGATGGAGAGTTGGTAGGAGGGTTATACGGGGTGAGCCTTGGGCGTATGTTTTTTGGCGAATCGATGTTTAGTCGAGCGACAGATGCCTCTAAAATCGCCTTGGCACATTTGGTCTGGTTCTTAAAAAATCAAGGGATCCCGTGGGTTGACTGTCAAATGCACACAGCGCACCTAAGCACCCTAGGGGCAGCACCCATCCCCAGGCAGCAATTCATCGCTCATGTCCGCCAATACGCCTCGATGCCTGATATTGTTTGGCATCCAGGTCGCTTGGACCAAGCAGGTATATTGCACCCATGAGCCAACTGAAAGAACTCCCCTTTGAGGCACTGCAGTTTTATGCGACTGCGCCGTATCCGTGCAGTTACCTGCCGCAGCAACAAGCTCGCTCGCAAGTCGCTGCACCTGGACATTTGATTCATTCCGATACCTACTCCCAATTGATAGATCAAGGATTTCGGCGCAGTGGGCTATTCACCTACCGCCCTCACTGTGACAATTGCCGCGCCTGCCTGCCAGTGCGTGTTGACGCGACTCGCTTTACACCGAACCGTACGCAACAGCGCACCCTCAAGCGCCACCAACAATTGCGTCCGCTGGTCGCCGAGCTGTCCTGGTCCAGCGAACACTACGCGCTGTATTCGCGCTATCAAGCGCTACGTCACCCCGGTGGTGGCATGGATGATGACAGTCGCACACAGTACAGCGAATTTTTATTAGCCAGCCGTGTGAACACTCGCTTGGTGGAGTTTCGAGAAGAAGATGGCACCTTGCGGATGGTGTCGATCATCGATGTACTCGAGCAAGGGCTCTCTTCGGTCTACACCTTCTACGACCCAGAAGCGACAGGTAGCCTGGGCACCTACAGCATTTTGTGGCAAATCCAACAGTGCCGCCAACTCGGTCTGCCTTGGCTCTATTTAGGTTATTGGATCGAAAAGAGTGCAAAAATGGCATACAAGGCAGCATTTGGTCCGGCGCAGTACCGCTACAACGGAACCTGGCACGATCAGCCCCCGCCCCCTAATGTTTCTCCCTGACTCTATTTTTTAACGGTTGTCATGTCGATACTCTTTCAAGCCTATCCCCTTGCGCGTCAAGCCCTTTTTGCTTTGGATGCCGAAGCGGCACATGAGGCAACGCTCAGCGCATTGCAACGCGCCTACGATTGCTCATTCACAAGGGGGTTAATGCACAACCGAGTAGTTGCCCCCACGACTTTGATGGGACTGGCCTTACAAAATCCTGTGGGGCTCGCTGCGGGCCTGGACAAAAACGGTGCCCACATCGATGCGATGGGAAATTTGGGGTTTGGCTTTATTGAGGTGGGTACAGTGACGCCCCGCGCTCAAGCTGGCAACCCAAAGCCGCGTATGTTTCGCATTCCCGAGGCACAGGCGCTGATTAATCGCTTAGGTTTTAACAATCAAGGGCTTGACACTTTTTTGAGTAATGTCCAGCGCAGCACCTGGCGCACACACGGTGGCGTCATTGGTCTGAACATCGGCAAAAACGCCGATACGCCAATTGAACGCGCCGCAGACGACTACCTCATTGGCTTGGCGGGCGTCTATCCGCATGCCGATTACATCACCGTCAATATCTCCTCGCCCAATACAAAAAATCTCCGGGCGTTACAGGGTGAACAGGAACTCGACGAGCTGCTCTTGCAGCTTGCTCATCGCAGACAAGAACTTGCTACGCAGTATCAGCGACGTGTTCCGCTCGCTGTCAAGATTGCACCCGACCTGACCGAAGAGCAGATCGACATCATCACCGAGGTACTTCCTCGCCACGGCATTGATGGCGTGATCGCCACCAACACGACCATCGCGCGAGACGCTGTGCAAGGCTTGGCGCACGCTCAAGAAGCGGGTGGTTTATCGGGTGCCCCGTTGCACACACGCTCACTCGAAGTGATTGCACGACTGCGCGCAAAGCTTGGACCGGACTTCGCCATCATTGGTGTGGGTGGAATTGTTTCTGGTAAACATGCGGCAGAAAAAATCTCCGCAGGTGCGAATGCCGTGCAGCTCTACACCGGTTTGATTTACAAGGGTCCCGCATTGGTCGGTGAGTGTGTTCGCGAGATTGCAAAACTCGGTAAATAAGGCGACCCAAATAAAAAAACCACCCGAGGGTGGTTTTTTTTATTGCGACGTTGTAGCTTAGGCTGAGCGACGACCGCGTGTAGCGGACTTAGCAGCGTCAGCAGCTTGACCAGCAGCTTTGAATGTTGCGTTCGCAGCAGCGGCAAGATTTTTCTCGGCAACTTCAGCAGCCTGCTTGGCAGCTTTAGTCATCGAATCATAAGCAGAGCTAGCCTGAGCCATCGAGTTCTTCAACATCGCCACAGCACCTTCGGAACCAGCTGGAGCGCTCTTGGTGAACTGCTCGATTGCGTCCTGAACATGCTTCTGGCCTTCAGCAATCTGCGACTCGCTCAGTTTGGCCAAGTCAGCCTGCACTGTTGAAACGATGTCGTACACATGCTTGCTGTAAGCCATCGCTTTTTCTGCGCCTGGCTGGACCAGACCTGACGAAAGCGACAAAGCTTCTTGTGCGTCTTTCACGCCAACAACTTGCTGGGAAGTAGCCGACACTTCGTCGATCGTAGCTTTCAAGGCCTTGAGGTTGAGGTCTACAAGCTTCTCGAAACCTGAAAAAACTGAACCCTGAACAGCCACGAATGCATCGATGGCCGCTTTTTGACTATTTAAGACCTGCTGAGGAATTGCAGACATGGTGTTCTCCAAAATAAATTAAATGTTTGTTTGCTGCGATATGTTGCAGTGCACAAGTGTTATTTTAGGCTGAAAAAATACCCTGTCAACAAATATTTGTTGCGCCGCACCAAAAAACCACATTATTTTTATGCAGTTAAGTTAATCTTATTATTGTGAGTGTTTACTACCCGCTCGTTGCACCAGTTTCGTAGCCTAACGCTTCTGAAATTGTCGCGGCCGTTGCGACCAGCTGTGGAATCCAAGCATCTTGCAGACGACTCGATGGCGCAGAAATAGACAAGCCAGCCACCAACTTGCCGGTGTCGTCATAAATGCCCGCGGCAATGCAGCGGACCCCCATCTCAAGCTCTTCATTGTCTCGGGCGTAGCCTAACTGCCGAACAAGTGATAGTTCGCGCTCTAGGGCATCAAGACTCTTTATGCTATTGGCAGTGCCCCCTGCAAGGCCAGTACGCGTAGCGTAGGCCCGTAATTGCCGCACATCCACCGAAGACAAGAACAACTTGCCGTTGGACGTGAGATGCAAGGGCGCGCGACCGCCAATGGCGCGTACCACCTGCATACCCGAGCGTTCGCTCCAGGCGCGATCGATATACACGATTTCGTCACCCTGCTGCACGGAGAGATTAACCGTCTGACCAGTCAACGAATGCAACGCCCGCATGGCGTCAATGGCCGCTTCTCGAACGTTTAAGCGCCCCTTCACCAGCGAGCCTAGCTCCAGCAAGCGCATCCCTAGCTGATACAAGCCGCTATCGACACGTTCGACATAGCGCCCGATCACTAAATCATTGAGGATACGATGCGCGGTCGAGGTGTGTAACCCAGTGGTTCGCGCCAGATCTTTGAGTGGAACGGGATCTGGTTGAGCCGCTAAAGCATCAAGCAACTGTGTGGCTCGACCTAAAACCTGGATCGCCATCTCTGCAGACCCCGAAGATATAGGGGGCGGCAAGATTGTGGAAGATGAAACGGTGCGCGACATGGTGGGTTGGTGTAGTTAGTCACTATTGCGGCAGTGCAGTATTGGGAATTCTATCTCATATTATGAAACGCACTGCCTCTTACGTCAAATGTCACATCCAAACGTTGCTTGCTAGGTATCATCACCCCATTCTCTTCTAAGGCAACCTCTCATGCGCTCTGATCTCGCCATCGCTCAAGCCGCACACAAGCGACCAATTCTTGACCTCGCCCCAGAACAAGCAGGCATTCCCAACGAGGCGTTAGAGCCTTACGGCAGATTCAAAGCGAAGCTATCGCTTGAATACATCCGCACGCTCGATTCAAGACCAGACGGAAAATTAATTCTGGTCACGGCAATTTCGCCAACTCCCGCGGGCGAGGGCAAAACCACGACGACCGTGGGACTGGGTGATGCTTTGAATCACATCGGCAAGCGCGCCATGATCTGTTTGCGTGAACCCTCGCTTGGTCCAGTGTTTGGCATGAAAGGGGGCGCGGCCGGCGGAGGCATGGCACAAGTCGTTCCCATGGAAGATATCAACCTGCACTTCACGGGTGACTTCAATGCCATTGCGCT
>JBILJY010000244.1:0-3070 GCA_044376975.1 Burkholderiaceae bacterium
AACCGAGCCTCAAGGCTGACCATGGCTTGATTCGCGCTTTTGTTGAGCTTATCGATAATCGCTTGAGGTGTTCCGCGCGGAGCAAGCATGCCAAACCAAGAGCCCGCCGCAAAGTCAGGGATCCCGTTCTCAGCCACGGTCGGTACATCGGGCATGGAGCGTGAGCGCTTGGGGCTACTGACGGCGATCGCACGCAACTTGCCAGCCTTGATCTGACTGATCACGGAAGGGATGGTGGCGAACATAAAGTCAATTCGGCTAGAGAGCAGATCGTTTAAAGCCTCTGCGCCTTTGTAGGGAATGTGCTGCGCGTCCGTGCCAAGAGCCTCCATCAACATAAAGCTCGAGAGGTGCGCAGAGGTGCCGACGCCTGTGGAGCCGTAATTCATTGAACCTTTGGGCTGCGACTTGAGATAGGCCACAAACTCTTTGTAGTTGTTGACGGGAAGTTTTGGACTCACCACCAATACGTTCGGGACGTCTGCGATTAAAACGATCGGCACGAGCTCAGTTAAGGGATCGTACCGAAGATCTTTATAGAGGGTGGGGTTGATCGCCATGGGTCCAACGGACGCGACGGTTAAGGTATAGCCATCGGCGGGTGAGCGAGCCACCATTTCGTTACCGATATTTCCACCCGAGCCAGGTTTGTTTTCAACGACGAAGCTTTGTTTAAGTTGCTCGGCCATCAGATTCCCAACGCTGCGGGCAATGATGTCTGTTGTGCCGCCGGCAGTGAACGACACAACGATTTTGACAGCCTTGTTTGGGTAGTCTGCAGCCGATTGTGCATGAGCTGTACGTGTTGCGCTGATGCCGAGTGCGGCTGCACCGAGCACAAGGGACACCTGGCGGCGCTTCAACGAAGAGGGAAGGTCTTTTGGTTTCATGTGTGTGATCTCTGGATGTGTGCGTTAATAAAGTTTCTACTCAACTTTGAGTTTGCCAGCCGTTGCAAGTTCCGCTGCGATCTTATCCTCTCGTTTAAGCAGAACACTGAAAGCATTTGTCGGACCTGGTCGCGCGATACTCGCTACGTTGAGCAACTGTTCTTTTACAGCGGGGTCTTGTAATACTTTAAAGAGCGCATCACCCAACTGCTTGACTGTTGCCTCTGGTGTTTTGGCGGGAGCTAAAAGACCAAGCGTCGTGCTGATATCTAATGTTGGCAAACCTACTTCTTTCGTGCTGGGTGTATTCGGCAAGAGCGGATCGCGTTCTGGCGCCAGCACACTTATTGCGGTCATACGACCGCCTTTTATGTGTGCAACCGAGCTTGAGAGTTGATCAACCATGGCATCGATCTGGCCGCCTAACAAATCGATAATGGCAGGACCTGAACCTTTATACGTGACAACATTTAAGTCTAATTTCGCAATAGATTGCAACTGCATGATCGCAATGTGATTGGTGGTGCCAATCCCCGCATTACCAATGCTGACTTTGCCAGGATTGGCGCGGGCGTAGGCCAGAAAGCTTGCCATGTCCATAAACTTTGGGTTGCCTGCTCGTGTTGTAAAGACGAGCGAGGTTGAGGAGATCAGGCCAATACTTTCAAAGCTATTGATGGTGTAGGTGGTGGAAACCATCTTTGGCACGATCACGAGCGGGTTGGGTGTGGTGATCAAGAGAGTGCTGCCGTCTGGCTGCGCGCGTGCAACCTCAGCAGCGGCGACCGAGCCACCGCCACCCGGACGGTTTTGAACAACGATTGTTTGCCCGAGTTGTTTCGACAGGGCGGGAGCAATGATGCGCGCCACGATATCAATATTGCCGCCCGCAGCGAACGGCACAAGCATGGTGATAGGCTTGGCGGAGGTCTGGGCCATCGCCGGTGCGAAGGCTGTGATTGCACTAACGGCAATCATTTGTAATGCTAGTCGACGAAGCATGTTATTCCTTTTGTCGTTTTAGTTGCGGTAGGAAGTGTCTGTACGATCAAGCTTGCGTAAGAGCGCTGTCCACTCCATTACGCCGTAAGGGCGACGGGTGCCTGGCTGATAGTTATTCCAGGTTTCATCGAGCACTTTCTGCGACACTTTCGAAAGAGGTGTATTGCAGGACATTGCGCCGATTTGTGCTCGGCACGAAAGCTCTAGACGATGCATCCAGTTAAACGCTTCTCCGATTGTGCGACCAACGGTGAGCGCACCATGGTTACGCAAAATCATCGCTTCGCTGTTGCCCAGATCGCGCACGAGGGACTCTTGCTCCGTCTCATCTAGCACTACACCTTCGTAGTTGTGATAACTGATCTTAAGAAAGCGCATGGCTGTTTGCGTGAGAGGCAGCAGGCCGCACTCGAGCGATGAGACCGCCATCGAGGCCCAGCTGTGGGTGTGAATCACGCAGCCGACATCGGGACGACCATGGTGGACCGCGCTGTGTATGACAGATCCGGCCTTGTTGACGCCGTAATTCAAATCACCGAAATCGGGCTTACTCAAAACGTTGCCGTGGTGATCTACTTTAAGCAGGCTCGACGCAGTGATTTCTTCGTACATCATGCCGTAGGCGTTGATGAGGTAAGTCCCCTCTTCGCCAGGAATGCGCGCCGAAATATGGTTGGCAATCATGTCTGCCATGCCGTACATCTCGACTAAGCGGTAACAGGCTGCGAGATTGACGCGTGTTTCCCACTCTGCATCTGATACTTTGCCTTTCAGCGAAGGAATATTCAGAACACCCTCTTTAGCCATGATTGCTTGCCCCTTTGTGTTTTGCTGTTTATGCTTAGCCCGCACTTGGTCTTGTGTACTTGAACCGGATAATATCGGTAGACCGCTTATTGTGCCGTAAATTAATCCTAAGAGCCCCGAGAGTCCCAATGAAAAAACTACCCCTAATACTCCTGTGCGGCGTGGCATTCGTCAACCTCGCGGGCTGCCAAGGGAGTGCCGTTTATTACCATCGGGACCCCGCTCGACAGATCGTGGTGCTGGATAAGCGAGAGGTTAGCGTCGTGCCGTTGGGCAATGGGCGCTGGGAGGCGTTCGGTGGCAAACAAGGCGGTTCGTCAGCAGAGGATCTTGAAAAGCAAAAAGCCCGCCAAATCGAGGCGATCGAAAAG
>JBILJY010000245.1:0-3064 GCA_044376975.1 Burkholderiaceae bacterium
TTCTGACATTTCAAAAGGTACAGATTCCCCATGCAAGACTTTCAGACTATTATCGAGGCCCTTGGTCTTGCAGCTCATCCCGAAGGTGGCTTTTATAAGGAAATGCATCGTTCGGACACAATCGTTGAGAAGCTAAACGATTCGGGCAACAAAAGTGCGTATACGAGCATTTATTACCTACTGTCCGGCAAAGATTTTTCCGCTTGGCATCGAATTAAATCGGATGAAACTTGGTACTTTCACCTGGGCTGCGATGTGCTCATTTATTTTTTTGATGGAAATAAAGCACTGCAAACTATTCAGCTTGGAATGGCATCGAAAACACTACAAGCCACCATTCCTGCGCACACCTGGTTTGCAGCAAAACCTTTGAGCGAAGAGGCTTACTGTTTGGTGAGCTGTGCCGTAGCCCCCGGTTTCGAGTTTCTTGATTTTGAACTTGGAGGACGAAAGGCACTAGAAAGAGAGTTCGGTCCATCAGCTAAAAATATTCAAATGATTCAAGCGCTAACTCGGGTATAGCTTGAGTCGCTGTAATGAAAGTGACTGCACTAAGCGCACCATCGGTGGCAGTAGCGGCTGCTGCCTTGTGGTTCTTCAACTTAAGCTTACGATATCCGGTAGTCGAATCAAGCTTCGCGAATATGTGAGGTTGCCTAAGTGACAAAAAAATTAAATAGAGATCAGTTGCTAGAAATCGCACAGTCCTCGAAGGCTGCTATAGCATGCGCCAAATGTTCATCACTGTCATGCCCGGGTTGGATATCGGTACCGGGCTATTTCGACCTTAGTAAGCTACTGGTTTTGGGGACACTTAAGAGCGATGAGGCGGCGGAATGCTGGGATGAATATCATCCGGCGGGTACTCATCTGTGGTCCGAGCAAGCCCCCGTTGCAATCGAACACCACCCCTACAATCGCTCGGATGTTCGTGAATGTTCTGGTTGTAAAAGAACTTTTCTGCACTACACAGAATATGGCGGCTACTATTTAGATGAGCGCATCAGAGAACTAAAAGCAGAATTAATCGTTTAAATATTTGGTACTCTGAATTTTTCTATTTCAAACGATTCCGTCTTGAGTATTTACTGGATAGCCTCGCCAAAGAACTGGGTTCCTAAGCCCAAAACTCTTTGATTTTGGTAGCTTCAGTCTTTGCTCGCTCGTAGCCAGTGCGTAGTGCACCCGCGATCTGCTTTGGATCTAGGAGGTCTAGTCCGGCAGGCGTGCCAGCAACGATCCACTTTACCTTTGTCCCGGTCGCTTCAATGTCCTTAATATTCTGAGCGACCGGATGAGGGATCGTGGTGAGTATTGCTCCGGTGACACCATCTGTCAAAGTAATGACGAGTGCTCTTTTAGAGCCGGCGACTAAATCTACGTGTGCAGGATTTGAGCAAATGCCGCCATCCATGACATAACGCTGACCCAGCAAGGTTGGTCCAGCAACACCGGGCAACGAACTACTTGCCGCCGCACCATGTGCCAAGGGGATATTATTTTTTCTAGCCGTTTGTTGCCCGACCACAAGTCGCTCGCCTGTATAGCAGTCAATGCCGGTTGTATACATTCGACTTGTGGGCCAGTCGGTCTTACTGTCACCTGTTAACAATGCAGCAACCTTTTCAATATGATCGCTGTTTAACTTGTTGTTGGCGGCTAACGCCGCGTGTCCAATTATCTTGCGCGTCTCAATGCTGCCATCGGTCGCACTCATATTGACTTGATCAGCTCTTTGTTGACTGATATTTGGTTTGGTGACGGGTGCAATTCTGGCGAAGATTTCGGGAAACTTACCAAAAAATTCAAACTCGGTCCGCAGACGAGCGAACTCGCCCGAAAGTAGCGACGAACCCATATAAGATCCGGCAGAAGTGCCAACAACCATCTCAGGGATTTTGGCCATATCCAAACCCGCTTCGTAAAGGCCGTGAAAGAAACCACAGTACCAAGCTATGTAATATTCCCCCCCACCGCCTAACACCATCGTGCGATCTAAGCCCGTCGCTAGTTTTGAAATAGTAGGCTTCTCAGCAATCTCTATCGCCAATCCATCGTCTACAAACAACTTTTTGGAAATCTCATTTGCCTTCAGCGTCATCGTTGTCTGGGAGTTACTTGTTTGGGCTTGGACAGCGGTAATGGCCACACCAGACGTGCCCGCAATCGTTGCGGCCCCTACAGCAGAGGTTTTCAAAAAACTACGGCGAGAGGATTCGGCCATGTGTACTCCGTTTATATTGTCGAAGAATGATTGCTTCGACGCGTTTGATTTGTCTATACTTTACCGCAATATATGTCGCGTGCCGGAGAGTCAGCCATGGCCCAAGAAAGCTGGAAAACCGCTTACCGTTCGTTTTATTACGAGCACGCGCCCATTCCACAAGATCTGACGCTAGATCCCAAAAGTACTGCTTTGCTCATCATAGATGTTCAAAACGCTTATCTAACTGAGTCCTCGGATCCGCTTGAGCGCGGACGCTGGGAGCCGTTTATGGCGCGCATGCACACTCAGGTCGTTCCCAATATCAAGCGCTTGATTGAAACCGCGCGGGCGCGAGCGATGAATGTCATGTTCGCTCGCATCGCCTGTCAAACGCCAGATGGACGCGATCGCTCGCTTTCACAACGTAAGCCGGGATTCAACAATCTTTTGTTGCCTAAAGACGAGTGGGCAAGTCAGATCATTGATGTATTGAGACCGAAACCTGAGGAAATTGTCGTACTAAAGACGACCGATAGCGCGCTCACCGGGACAAATCTTCGTCTCATCCTACGTAACTTAGGGATTGAACATGTCATTTGCGTGGGGATATTTACTGACCAATGCGTATCAAGCACGGTACGAAGTCTGGCTGACGAAAGTTTTGACGTTACAGTTTGCCACGACGCTTGCGCTGCCGCGACGGATGAGATTCATGACAATGAACTGAAGTCAATCAACTGGATTTATTGCCAGGTAGCTAGCACGGATGAAACCATAGGCTTTATTTGTTAAATATCGATATCTGATGGTTTGTTCATTAGAGCGTTAGTTCGCACTGTTGGCGTTTGCTTGTTAGGG
>JBILJY010000246.1:0-3056 GCA_044376975.1 Burkholderiaceae bacterium
CACTTCTTCACGATGGATACGAACCGAACCCCCGCCGATCTCCCAACCGTTCAAGACCATGTCGTAGGCTTTTGCGATCGCCTTTGACGGGTCGGTGTCCAAGAGATCTTCGTGACCATCTTTGGGACTGGTAAACGGGTGGTGCGCCGCGACGTAACGATCGGCTTCTTCGTCGTATTCGAACATGGGGAAGTCAACGACCCACAAAGGCTTCCAGACGTTCTCAAACAAACCGTTGGCACGACCAAATTCGCTGTGGCCGATTTTGACACGCAAGGCGCCAATCGCATCGTTCACAACCTTGGCGCGATCTGCACCGAAGAAAATCAGGTCACCGTCTTGTGCGCCGGTGCGCTTAATCATCTCTGCAAGCGCAGCGTCGTGCAGGTTCTTCACGATGGGCGACTGCAAGCCATCGCGGCCCTTAGCCACTTCATTAACCTTGATCCAGGCCAAGCCTTTCGCGCCGTAGATCGCGACGAACTTGGTGTAGTTGTCGATTTCACTACGCGAGATCGAACCACCAGCGGGCACACGCAAGGCCACGACACGGCTGCCTTCGGTCGTTGCAGCTTGTGCAAAGACTTTAAAGTCGACGTCTTTCATGACGTCAGTCAGGTCGGTGAATTCAAGCTTGACACGCAGATCAGGTTTGTCTGATCCGTACAGGCGCATCGCTTCGCTGTAAGGCATGATCGGGAAGGTCTCTGCGAGATCCACGTTCTGTACGGCCTTGAACACGTGACGAATCATTGATTCGAAGATCGCACGAATCTCGGTTTCGTTCAGGAAGGAAGTTTCGCAATCGATCTGAGTGAATTCAGGCTGCCGATCGGCACGTAAGTCTTCGTCGCGGAAACACTTTGTGATCTGGTAGTAACGATCAAAGCCCGACACCATCAACATCTGTTTAAAGAGCTGTGGTGACTGTGGCAAGGCGAAAAACTCACCGGCGTTCACGCGTGACGGCACGAGATAATCGCGCGCGCCTTCGGGTGTGCTCTTGGTGAGCATCGGTGTTTCGATATCAATGAAGCCAAGATCATCCAGAAACTTACGCACTTCGATCGACACGCGATAGCGCAACATCATGTTGCGTTGCATCTGACCGCGGCGCAAATCGAGCACGCGATGCGTCAGGCGAGTCGTCTCGGACAAGTTTTCGTCATCGAGCTGGAAGGGTGGGGTCACCGAGGGGTTGAGGATCTCAACTTCGCGGCAAAGGATTTCGATTTCACCAGACGCCAAATCAGCATTCATCGTGCCCGCAGGACGCTCACGTACGAGGCCGGTCACACGAATACAAAATTCGTTACGCAGACGCTCGGCGATGGCAAAGCCTTCTGCATTATCTGGATCGAACACGATCTGCGCCAAGCCTGCGCGATCGCGCATGTCGATAAAGATCACGCCGCCATGATCGCGACGACGATGTACCCAGCCAAAGAGGGTAACGGTTTGACCGAGATGGTCACGACAAACCTGGCCGGTGTAGCAGGTACGCATGCAAACTCCAAAAGATCGAACGAAACAGATCTAACAAAAATTAATCGGATACTGCAACTTCAACAAATTTATTGCTTGGGGAGGGCTGGCGCCACAACACCCATGGAAACAATGTACTTCAGCGCTGCATCGACCGACATGTTGAGCGGTTTAATGTCGCTACGCGGGACGATCAGTAAGAATCCTGCTGTCGGGTTTGGCGTCGTTGGGACGAACACACTGACATGCTCTCCCGCTAAGTGGTCGGCAACCTCACCACTTGAAGTGCCAGTCAGAAAACCAATGGACCAGCAACCTGCACGCGGGTACTCCACCAACACGGCCTGACGAAACGCCTGCCCGTTGGGCGCCAACAAGGTATCACTGACCTGCTTGACCGAGTTGTAAATTGAGCGCACGAGCGGGATGCGACCCAGGATGGCTTCCCACAACCGCAAAATACTACGGCCCAGAAAGTTAGCAACCAAAATCCCGGTAACAAACAGCACCACCAAGACGACGACGACGCGAAAGCCTGGAATATCGCGCCCAAACAAGGCTTGTGGCGACAAGAAACTTGGCACCACGCTTTCAAGCGTGTTGACCAATACGCTCAGCACCCAAACCGTAATGACCACAGGCGCCCAAACGAGCAGTCCTGCGATGAAATATGTTTTAAAGGCGCGCATGATCTGGGGTGAGCTGTGGCTTAGGATGCGCTGCTACTCGAACCGGAGCTCGAGGAACTGGAAGGAGCGGGTGTGCTGCTGGGGGCAGCGGGGGTGTTCGTCGTGCTTGGGGCGCTCGTTGAGGCCGTGTTTGAACCACTTTCGGGCGCAGCACTTGAACCCGATTCTGAGGACGAACCCGCACTGGCGCTATCGCTTCCGGCGGGTTTAGCGTCTGCAGCTGTTGTGCCGGGCGCAACCTCGGCTGTTTTAGCGCCGCTGCTGCTGTTGTTACGAAAATCGGTGACATACCAGCCCGAGCCTTTAAGCTGAAAGCCCGCGGCCGTGACCTGCTTGGCGTAGGTCTCTTGGTGGCACTGGGGACAGACGGTTAAAGGCTGGTCGGAAATCTTTCGAAGCACGTCCTCGGCATGACCACAGGCGGTGCATTTGTAAGCGTAGATTGGCACGATCTTCTTTGAGGCAGAGAATTCAAGGGAAAGCTTTGTATTTTAACGGCTTTTTCGCTCATCCCTTGATCCGGCGCGGCCGGTAAAGCAAGATGATCGGCCCAAACTAAACATTATTGAGCCAAAGGCCTGCCAAACTGCTCGGCAGGCCCTGTTGTGGTGCTTATGACGCTTTATTGGCGTCTTTTTTATGCGGAATCGCCTCGACCCCCGCCCACTGCTCAAACAAGCGGATCATGTTGGTGAAATCAGCATCGGGACCAAACTGGGCTTTGCTCATATTGAGGACCTGTCCCACCGCGTTCCCAATCACCAGCGGCACGCCCAGATGCTCGGCCTCGTCCAGGCACAGGCGCGCGTCTTTATAAGACAGCGCGTTGGAAAACCCAAAATCAAACGTGCGCGGGAGAATGTGCTTGGGCACCTTATCTTG
>JBILJY010000247.1:0-3053 GCA_044376975.1 Burkholderiaceae bacterium
GCGGGTTCTCTTCCCAGCTCTCATCTTCCTGCGGAATCACGCGTACATCAAAGCCTGCTTTGCGCATCAATACTGCTTCAATCTGATCATGGCTCAAAATATGACGCGTTGTGCCGTTTGGCCCCGGTAGGGCTGGAAGCTCGCAATGCGCGATAAACGGGGCCAGACGAATCGCTGCGTTATGTCCCCAGTAAGGACCGCAATCCGATTGCCACCATGCAGAGCCCATCGTGTAGGAGCGCATGCCTAGGCGCATGCCATACTGGAATAGTCGCGTAAAGCCGCTCGTTGAGGGAAGCCCGACCACCAAACCCTGCAAAATTCCGAGCTTAGGGGTTGCTTGCATAACTCGGATTAAACGCATGATCGCTTTGCCGGTCATGAAACTGTCGGCATCAAGCGTGATGGCGATGTCGTGCTGGTTACCCCAGCGTTCGCAAAAGTCCGCAATATTGCCAGCCTTATAACCCTTGTTATTGGTGCGTCTACGATAGGTGATGGCAATACTCTGTTTCCACCGCGCCTGCATTGCGTCAAAACAGGACTGCTCTTGTTCGCCAATCTGCGGGCTGTCTGTATCGCTTAATACATAGAGATGAATATGGGGAGCGATTTCTGGCTCTCGTAAACCAGCGAGCATGACCTCGATATTGCGCTCGAGGCGCTCCGGTGTCTCATTGCGAATACACAACAGTAAGGCAGTCGACAGAGTGATTGGTTGGGTGCTGCTCGCATGCAAGGCGTCAGGGACCACCAACGCTAACGGGTCCCGAACAAAACGACAAATAATGAAACCGATGGTGGCGTTCCAGAAGCCAATGACCATCCAGGGCAGCGTCAGGGCGAATAGAACGAGGATCGCGATATGCGCCGTCGGCGAGACGGCCGGTCCAAGCGCACGATGCATGAGCCACATCAAAAAGACAAAAGTGCTTAGGGCGAGCGTCGCGAAAAGAATTCGGCGCAGATGGATTGCGGGTGCAGTGGGGTTGTTCACAAAATTTCCAAACGAACGGCTAGCGCTCACTTATACTGTCGGTGCGTGCCCGCGAAGTATAGGGCACAGAGCTGTCGCTCATCGATAAATCCCCAGGAACGTGTCGTGGCCTCCCCGCAAAAAAAATCATCTGTTGTGCAAGACGCAACGGCACTTTGGTATGTGGCCTCCGGTAAGGTGGCGCTCCAGACCGAGTCTTTACCGCCCTGCGACGCGAGCCAAGTCCAAGTGCGCTCAGCATTTAGTGCGCTAAGCCGTGGAACAGAGTCGCTTATTTTTCGAGGTGAGGTGCCTGCGGCAGAGTACGAACGTATGCGCGCACCCTATATGGGAGGCACCTTTCCGTTTCCAGTGAAATATGGCTACGCGACGGTCGGCCAGGTTCAGTCTGGCCCGGTTGAACTAACTGGAAAATGGGTGTTTAGCCTCACCCCTCACCAAGATATTTTTAATGTCCCAGCTGGCGCTATTGCCCTCATTCCAGAAGGTGTGCCGCCAATGCGTGCGGTGTTGGCAGCCAACATGGAAACTGCGTTGAACGCAGTTTGGGATGCCAAGGTCGGGCCTGGTGACCGCATCGTGATTGTGGGCGGTGGAGTGGTGGGCTGTTTGATTGCGTTTTTGTGCGGTCATCTTCCTGGGGCTAGCGTGACGTTGGTAGACATTAATCCAGAGCGGTCCGCAACAGCCCGGACCTTAGGTGTTGGCTTTGCTTTGCCCAGCGATGCGCCAAGTGATTGTGATCTCGTGTTCCATTGCAGCGCGACGCAAGCGGGTCTTGCAACAGCGCTAGACTTGGCTGGCGAAGAAGCAACGGTCCTTGAACTAAGTTGGTATGGCGCTAAATCGATACAGGCGCCGCTAGGTGGCGCCTTCCACAGTCGTCAGTTGCGCCTGCAATCCAGTCAGGTCGGGCATGTGTCCGCTTCGCGCAGGCCACGCTGGACCTATAAGCGCCGTTTGGGTGCAGCACTGGAGATGCTCAAAGATGCGAGGCTCGATGTATTGCTGGCCGAGCCGATTAACTTTCTTGATTTACCTGCTAAGTTGCCTGCCATTTTTGACGGACATAGCGGTGTATTGTGCCAACCTATTCGTTATCTTTAAGGAATCACTATGTTTACAGTTGAAGTCCGCGACCACATCATGATTGCCCACTCTTTTCGTGGCGCTGTATTCGGTCCTGCGCAGGCCTTGCATGGCGCAACATTTGTCGTGGATGCTGCGTTTATTTCCAAGACGCTTGATAGCAACGGCATCGTAGTTGATATTGGCTGTGCCTTGGATGTTTTAAAAGCAACGCTCAAGCCGCTTAACTATTCGAACCTGGACGATCGCGCCGAATTCAAGGGTATGAACACCACGACAGAATTTTTGACAAAGTATATTTTTGATCAGTTAGCGATCGCTGCCCGTGCAGGCCAGCTAGGGCGGGATAGCAAAGAGTTACATGCGATCCGTGTCACGATCTCGGAATCGCACGTTGCGCGCGCTTGGTACGAAGCTGCGTTGTAAGTGCTAAAGGTTTTAGTCTCTAGGCCTCCTCGGTGTTAAAGCGCATCGCTTTCGCGATCCCAGGCGACATATCTGCGCCGACGGGTGGGTATATTTACGACCGACACATCATCGCGGGTTTGCGCTCCCTAGGTTGGGAGGTTGTGCTGATTGGTCTGGGGGAAGGTTTCCCTTTTCCCGATACTGAAACGCTCCGCCAGGCGCAGATAAAGATTGATGCTTTACCCTCAGGCATGCCAGTCGTGGTTGATGGTCTTGCCTTTGGCGTGATGCCAGATATTGCCGCGGCGGTCTCCACCCACCGTGCTGTGATCGCGCTCGTGCATCATCCTCTCGCTTTTGAATCGGGACTCAGTGCTGCACAAGCGGCAAGATTGAAACAAACAGAAACGCAGGCTCTTAAACATGTGACGCAGGTCATTGTGACGAGTCCCGCGACTGCGCGAGATTTGGCTCAACACTTTGATGTATTGCCCGCGCGCATCGATGCGGTGATTCCCGGAACGGATCGTGCAACATTCGCTAAGGGTTCTCAAGGGGA
>JBILJY010000080.1:0-10803 GCA_044376975.1 Burkholderiaceae bacterium
CAACAATGACTACGCTACCTCTAACAGTTTGAATTGCTGCCGGTTCAAAGGAGTAGGTGCTGCTAGGCACATCAATTGTCGCAGTCCCGAGCTTTGTATTGAGGGTTTTCATTGCGGCAGGGCTCAAGCCAAGCATTCTGAGCGGAGTGTCGCGTGCAGCACTTACTACCTGACTGGAGGGAAATGCGAGCATGTTGATGATTAAATCGATTTGACCGTTCTTGACCTGGTCGAGTCCCGTGTTGTAGGCAACATAGTTGACACGTCCACCCCAATTTTCGATATCTTTGACTGAGAAACCATAGGCTTCAAAAATTTGTTCCCCGGTAATCGCCATCAGCGTGCCTTTCGAGTTCAAGGCTACACGTACTGGCATTTTCTTGTCGCGGATTTGCTCAATACTCGTTATCCCTGACGCGGTTCTCGCAAAAATCTGAACAGCCGCTTGAGGGTCAATCATTGCGATCGCGCGCAAATCGCTAAGAGGCTGTTTAAAGGGATCGAGTCCCTCTAAGGCGCGCTTCGCGAACTGAGCGTGTGCAATCCCTAGTTGAACCTTCCCTTGCGACACGAGGACAACGTTTCCAGATTCTCGGCCAGGTTCATAAGTAAAGGAGGTGCCTGGATACTCCTTTCGAAGGGTTTCCCCGATGGCGGTGCCAATTGCACTCCACGCCCCTCCAACCGATCCGCCGGCGAGCGTTACTTTTTCTGGAGCGGTGGGATTGGCATATGAAAATTGGCTAGTAAGCAATACAACACTAGAGAACAGTCCTGCGATGAGACGAGTCGTGATCATGGCGTTAGCTCCTTTTTTATGTAGTGTTCACTACATCTGCAGACTTATGCTAGTAGAGTTTTTTCATACTTGCAAGTTTTTTTTGTGACAGGGATGGTTTGCCAAAAAGTATTGGCGGATAAGAACTCGCCCCTTTGCGATCCGCTCACTCCCGAAACCTTCCAAAGGTTGCGAGCTCTAGCAAGAGGTGAGCTTTAAGATGACTGTTAGGACAATCGCTCCACACCGCCACGTAATGGCAGATATCCACGATACCATTTGCCACTATCGCGAACAGGCCGGCACAGCGGTTGCAGAAAATTTTGCTATTGAAATTGATGAAGCATACGCTCGCTTAATCGGGCCTTGGTCGATTTCGTTTTAAACGGCCAAATCATTAAACGTGTAAAAGATTGGCTATTAGTCCATATATGTACTATATTAGTACGCATATGAACTTTCTACCAATCGTAAAGCAGCTTGCTAGAGCCTATCAAGAATTTGAAGGCTACTCTTCTACCCATATCCGAGGATTGGGATTGTTGCCAGTCCAGTTTGATGTGATTGCCACGCTGGCTAATCAGCCATCAATGAGCTTTAAGCAGTTAGGAGAAAAGACGTTAATTTCTAAAAGCTCCCTAACGGGCGTCGTTGAGCGAATGGTTCAAAAAGGATTGATTGCGACTCAAGACAATCCCGATGATGCGCGTAGTCATTTGCTCAAGCTAACCACTAAAGGTCAAAAGATATTCGATAAAGCCTTCCCCGAGCATCTTAAGCATCTGGAAAAGGTGTTTCAAAAGCTGTCAAAAAAACAGATGAAAGAAATTGAAGAATCTCTTAAAACCCTCAAATCCATTTTTATTAGTTAAAGGAAGCACCATGACCCCACATATCCCTCAGAAAGCACCTTACGCAGTGGAAGTAACCGCCGGCCAGTCTTACTATTGGTGCTCTTGCGGCCAAAGTAAAAATCAACCATTCTGTGATGGCAGCCACAAAACCACTTCATTTACACCGGTTGCATTTACTGCTGAAAAAACAGAGACCGTCTATCTGTGCGGCTGTAAACATAGCGCCAATGGTGCTTTTTGCGACGGCAGTCACAACACCGTCTGAACCTGAAAACCCCTGCGGTCAGGCAATGGCTGCAGCCGTATAAGCATTGGTCCGGCGGGCAGTTAACTCATGCAACTGTTGCCCAAGATATCGGGCAATCGCACGCATACCGTAAAGCCCAGCTGCCGCTTCGGCGTCGCTGTTGTAGTTGGTATTCGTATTGACATCGTAGGTGTAGACCTCACCTCTCTCGTCAACAATAAACTCAATACCGGCAATCCCTATTCCGTTTTCGGCGATGAAGCGCTGATAACGCTTGATGATGGGGTGAGCAAAACCCTCGATGATCTGAAAGCGTGGCGCAGGCGTTTCGGGAGCAGTTTCACCCACTGGACAAAAAGCATCACCAATCTGGCAGACGTCCGCTGGACAGAGTTCAAACCCTAGCGAAGTATCAACCCGCACGGCATAAAGGAACTTGCCGCCTACGAATTCGACACGCGTAATGTAAGGCTGCGGTGCGCGAATGTATTGCTGGATCAACGTGATGCCGTCGACGGAGGGCTCAAACTGCGCGCTGTTCACATAGCCCTGTAGGGCATCGATATGATGGAACAGTTTCACGCCCAGCCCTTTGCCTGCGCGATTATGTTTGGTGATGAACGAACCTTTCATCTGGCGGGCGGCTTCGATGATATGCCGCTTGCCGACTGCAGCGACGGTGAGAGGGGTCTTGACCCGGTAGTTTTGCAAAGCAACATACTGTGCGACCTTGCTGACTTCAAGCTGTAGGGCGCGGCTGTTATTCACGACACGCCGGCCGTGAGCCTCAAGCCAAGACAACACTGCTGCCGTGTATTCCGGCGCGAAGCGGTGATCGCGAGTATGCGACGAAGCACTCATCCGGTTGTAAAAAACGCCCTCAGGCGGAGGCACAGACAAATCCAATTTGCCCTCGTCCAGAAACCACTCCTCGTAAGGTAATTCCAGCTCGCGAAAAGCTACTTGTAACGGCTCCACCCATGCGGAGTTCTCATGGATCACATAAATTTTCGACATGTCTCATCTTTACGATGCCGGTTACACAAACGCTATCCGGAACGGCATATCCGGATAATCCGACAGCATAATAAAAACGAATTAAAACCAAAACGACATTTTTATAATTTCTTTATAACTAAAGTCTCTTGTCTAGCTGACTGCATAGTCGAGGGTGAACTCCGTCGACGGTCGATTCCACCCCGGGCCACCAACTGAAACTGAAAAACTCTGCGTTCGCGCTGGGGGCAAGTACTACCGCCACACCCAGCTCTCACCGTGCTTGAGCACAAAGAAGTTCAAGAGCGAAGAGGACTCTTTTTTGGCAATCTCTAAATCCTTCGGTGCTTGGTCCAGGGGCTCATCGCTCATGCCGTCGAAAGTTCCCCAGTGGATACCAATGGCCGTTTTGGCCTTGATATCTATCATGGCCTGAAGTGCTTCGCGTGGATTGAGATGGGAGTCCTTCATAAACCAACGAGGTTCATACGCCCCAATTGCAATAGCCGCCAAGTCAAAACCGCCCATTCGCTCGCCAATGGCTTTGATGTCCGGCGAGTAAGCCAAGTCGCCGGAAAACCAGAATCGCAAATCTGGATGCATGAAGGCCCAACTGCCCCAGAGTGTTTCGTAGCGATCACCAATTGATCGTGCACTCCAGTGCTGTACCGCCAAAAAATGCAGCTCAAGTTTTTTTGTTTTGCCTTTGATGCTTGCGTATTGATCCCAATCCAGCGCAATGACGTTTCGCGCAGGGCCTTCCAACACTGCACCTTTAATTTCTTTCTTGAACCAATACTGTATGCCAAGCGGTACAAAAAAACGAATGCCTGAATGACGATCTATGAGAGCCTGAACGGTTTCTTGGTCTAAATGGTCCCAGTGGTTATGTGAGATTACGACAGCATCGATTCTGGGAAGTTGGTCAAACGGGATGCCAGGTGCCTGGTGACGCTTGGGTCCTGCAAAGCCAAAAGGTGAAGCGCGTTGCCCCCAGTGCGGATCAGTCAACAAGTTCAGACCATCGATTTGAAACAGCAACGTTGAGTGTCCAACCCACGTCACTCTGGGCTGGGTGCTGTCGCCGTTGATCAACTCAAGGTCTGGCTTCACCCCCATGATGGGCGTAGCAGGCGGTTTGGGCAAGCCATCTCGCAGGCGTACCCATTGCCAACGCCAAAGGCCTGGCTTGTCGGATCGTTCTATGTACCGGTTGACGAATCCGTCGGGGCGATGGTGTGGTTTGCTGGCGTCGTAGTCGGGGTTGGAACGAGGCGCCAGGCTGACCCAAGCTGCTAGCAAAGCGCAGGCCAATGCAGTGATTGCAACAAATAGGAAGGCTTTGCGGAATTTCAACATGAATTAATTTTAACGATCAACTTGATATAAAGTTAATCAAATTCCGCCCTAGTCTCTCAAGAAATTAAATAGTCCACTTGTCTAGTCCACTTGTCGATTATATTTCTTATACAGTTGGGTAGACTAAGTATAAGAGTAGCTTTTGATTGCTATCGGCTGATGTTGGATTACACATCCTCAGACCTTGAACATTCCCGGTCCAGGTCACTATCTAAAACTAAAAGAGTCTCTGCGCTCGTTCTGAGGTTCTTACTATTCTGAACTTGTAACTGAAAGTTGATCAGTCGCTGAGCAGTTTTTAAGGGACCAGACTCAAAAAGAGATACGCGGCAAATACCACTAAATGCACTGCGCCTTGAAGTATCGTTGCACGACCGACCGCGATTGTTAGGATGCTTAGTAAAAACGTCAGTCCTAAAAAGGCCATACCTAATGCATCGATACCCAAGCTTATGGGCAAATCAAACACGATCGAAACGAGAGCGACGGCTGGGATAGTGAGTCCAATACTTGCTAGCGCCGAACCAAGGGATAAATTCAAGCTGGTCTGCAGCCGATTATTGATTGCAGCACGTGTCGCGGCGACGCCCTCGGGCAACAAGACTAGCAGGGCGATGGCAATTCCCACGACTGCGCGTGGCGCACCCATTTTGTCGATTGCTAGTTCAATAGACGGGCTCAAGGCCTTGGCAAGAAGAATCACTGAAATTAACGAAATCAACAATAGAATGCCGCTGACTAGTGTTTTTACAGTTGAGGGAGGAGAGGCATGACTGATGGCATTCGCAGACTCAACTCCCTGTTGGTGCAGAAAATATTCACGATGACGAATTGTTTGAACGAAGACATAGGTAACGTACAGTACTAAAGACATAACGCCGGCAAATATCAATTGACTACCTGAAAAGGTAGGACCCAGCGTTGTGGTTGTAAAGTTAGGCATTACCAGGGTCAGAACTGCCATTGCAATCAATACGGTCAAGCTCGAGTTGCTGCCCTCAATACGAAACGATAAAACGCGGTGCCGTAAGCCACCTAAAAATATCGATAAACCAATAATGCCATTCATGACAATCATGACAGTGGCAAAGACAGCATCGCGAGCGATTACGGCGCCGTCCTCATCTGCCGACAACATAATTGAAACAATTAAAGCGACCTCAATAATTGTGACGCATAACGCTAAAACAAGCGTACCAAATGGTTCGCCTGTTTTATGCGCAATCACTTCGGCCTGATGGACAGCAAAGATCACCGCAGCGATCAATAGGACTGCCATTAAGATGATTTGCCACAGCGCTTCTGGATATGGGAGCATTGCTCAGTGTCGCCTGTCGTTTAAACTAATTTTTATTTCAACAAAATAAGCTCAGCACGAGAAAATGCTGGACGTAAATCGCCGTTCAGCGCCATATTGAACCCCCTTACCTCGTACAGATGTCAGGGCGGTTTCAAGCATGACGTGCAATAAGTCGGCCTAATACTCGTCAGCATTAAATATATCAGGTAAAAATAGTTCTGCAGGGTATTTAAAACTGAGGCTTTTTCGAGGTCTTTAATCGCTACTAGCCTTATAGACACGTCTTAGCCTAACATTTGGGCAATGTTAGTACGAAGATCAAAAATTAAAAAATAAATGAAGGGAGTAGACAATGCATCCAACTGCCCTGAGCGGCGTACGTGTATTGGATCTATCGCGGATCCTCGCAGGCCCCTCGGCAGCACAACTTCTCGGTGACCTCGGTGCCGATATTGTTAAAGTTGAAAAGCCTGGGGAAGGTGATGACACGCGCAAATGGGGTCCTCCATTCGTTGAAGATGCTGACGGCCAGCCCACGTCTGAAAGCGCTTATTACTTATGTGCTAACAGAAATAAACGATCAATCGAAATCGATATTGCAAGCGCGGAAGGCCAAAATCTCATCATGCGCTTACTCGAAAATGCCGATATCTTGGTTGAAAATTACAAAGTGGGTGGACTGAGTAGCTACGGTCTTGCCTATGATCAGATCAAAGAGCGCTTTCCTAGATTGGTATATTGCTCAATCACGGGGTTTGGGCAGACTGGTCCTTACGCTAGGCGTGCTGGTTACGATTTCCTGATTCAAGGCATGGGGGGGATCATGAGCTTGACTGGCGAACCAGAAGGTCAACCTATAAAGGTGGGCGTAGGGATTGCTGACGTCATGACAGGGATGTATGCAACGGTTGGCATCCTAGCAGCCTTGCGTCACCGCGATCAAACAGGAAAAGGACAACAAATTGATGTGTCGCTGCTCGATACACAAGTGGCATGGCTCATCAATGCCGGTACGAGTTATCTCAATTCCAAAGAAAATCCAGTCAGACTTGGCAACGGACACCCAAATATCGTTCCTTATCAGGTCTTCCCGACCGCCGATGACCCAATCATTATCGCTGTAGGCAATGACAGCCAATTCAGAAAACTCTGTCATATTGCCGACATTGCTGCTGTTGCCGAAGACCCTAAATATGCAACTAATGTTTCTAGAGTGATGAATCGCCAGGCGGTGGTTGATATCGTCACTACAGCCCTTCGAAAGAAACCACGCGCTTTCTGGCTCGCTGCCTTTGAAAAAGTAGGTGTTCCATGCGGGCCCGTCAATAACCTCGAGCAAGTTTTTAGTGATCCGCACCTTCAACACCGTGGCTCCGAGGTAAGGATGCCCCACCCTCTTGCAGGTTCGGGGGAAGTAAGCCTGATTGCCAACCCCTTAAAGCTCTCTGAAACACCAGTACAGTACAAGCATGCACCGCCTATTCGCAACCAGCACGAACAAGAAATTTTGCGTGACTGGCTCGGACAACATTGAACTCGTAGACAAACAATAAAAATGACTATCTTGACGCACGAACAACTCGCAATTCAGGCCCAGGCGCGTGAGTTAGCAGAAACTGTTTTCAAAGCAACAGCTGCTCAGACCGATGCCACGGAGGCTTACCCTTGGGATAACATTGCCAAGCTCAATGCAGCAGGGTTCATGGGAATGACCGTGCCAAAGGCCTACGGCGGTCGCGGCCTTGGCTACCTTGAAACGACGCTCGTGATCGAAGAAATGGCTAAAGCCTGTGCCACCATGGGTCGCATCACGGTTGAAGCCAACATGGGCGCAATTGGCGCCATCATGGCCTACGGTACCGAAGAACAAAAGAAGATTGCCGCTGAGTGCGTCTTATCCGGCGATAAGCCGGCTATCTGTATTTCTGAACCCAATGCGGGGAGTGCCGCGAGCGAGATGACCACACGCGCCGATAAAAAAGGCGATCGTTACATTATCAATGGTCAAAAATACTGGATTACAGGTGGCGGCGTATCGCGCTTGCACCTGATTTTTGCGCGCGTGTTTGAAGATGGCGTTGAACAAGGCATTGGTGGCTTTATCGTTGTTCGTGACGGCAACGAACCCAAAGAGCTTGTCATCGCTAAACGAACACCCGCAATGGGTGTGCGCGGCATCCCTGAAACCTATGTAGACTTTATCAACCTTGAAGTACCTGAATCGATGGCATTAAAGCCGCTTGGTGATTTACGCAAAGGCTTTGCTGCACTCATGAACGCGTACAACGCGCAACGCGTGGGTGCGGGGACGGTGGCGCTTGGTATCGCTGTTGGTGCTTTCGAAGAAGCTGTTCAATACAGCAAAGAGCGCAAACAATTCGGCCGATCGATTGCTGAGTTTCAAGGCTTACAGTGGATGATCGCGGATATGTCTATCGCACTTGATGCCGCGCGGCTCATGCTTCATCGCGCAGCAAATGTGCCAGTGGGTAGCTTCCCAGATTTAAAACTAGCCGCCCAAGCAAAGATCATTGCCGCAGAAACCGCCATTAAAGTCACCAATGATTCACTGCAACTCTTTGGATCTAGTGGTTACTCACGTGAATTTGCTGCTGAACGCCACGTACGAGATGCTCGAATGTTTACGATTGCTGGGGGTACGGCTCAAATACTTCGGACACAAGTCGCAAGTGCTGTCCTAGGTGCAAAACTTCCACAAACGCGCGATGGCTATGTGAAACACCCCATAGGGAAATAAGAACCAGCCCTATATGTAAGCCCAATAATTCTGGGCTCTGGTCGGCTCCGCCCCGAGCCACTCCGGTTACGGGGCGGTGATGTGGTTGTGTTTCGTCATGCCGATA
Organism: Burkholderiaceae bacterium; assembly: GCA_044376975.1. GTDB lineage: Bacteria > Pseudomonadota > Gammaproteobacteria > Burkholderiales > Burkholderiaceae_B > Zwartia. Next base: position 8,399 of record JBILJY010000080.1, read on the forward strand.
GTCCACTGCGGCAATTCCGTTACGGCATAAAGAATGGCGCGTAGCACCGACAAAGATCTACTCTTCTAATAGACTTCTTAGCATCCAAGCAGTTTTTTCATGGATATCTTGTCGCTGAGTCAGCAGATCTGCGGAAGGTTGATCGTTTGCTTTTTCAACAATGGGGAAAAGTTTACGAGCAGTTCTCGCAGTAGCCTCCTGAGCCTTGACAAGATGCTTGACCATGTCCATGGCCTTGGGCACTCCATCAATCTCTTTGATGGAGGTTAATTTTGATAGCTCCTTATAAGTACCCGGTGCCGGTTCTCCAAGCGCTCTGATTCGTTCCGCTATTAAATCAAGAGCTGCCCACTGCTCTGTGTATTGCGCCATGAACATGGTGTGAAGGGTGTTAAACATCGGACCCTTCACATTCCAATGAAAGTTATGCGTCATCAAATATAAGGAATAGCTATCAGCCAAAAGCTCTGACAACCCTTTAGCAATAGCTTTGCGATCTTTTTCGCTAATGCCAATATCTATCGCGGTTTTTGTTAATTTGCTGTTCATAATCTTCCCTTGAGTGGACGCAGTGATTTATACGACGGTAATATCGACTCCAATATTGCCACGAGTAGCATCTAAATAGGGATAAACCTGACAAACCGCATCAACTATGTCTTTGGCAAAAGCTTGATCTATGTCAGACAAGACTACAGTCAATTGGCCAATAATACGCAAGCTTGTGATGGTGGTTCGCTTCCACCCTGAGCCACAATCTGAAACCGACAATCCCAGCGGTCGCACTGCGGTGTTAGGTTTTGTATGCTTTTAGCTTGATGTTTCTACCGACGCCCAGTTATTGCCAAACTCAATTTCAACGCCTAGTATTGGGGTATGCCAAAAAACTACCTAGTTGCACACAGCGTCGACAATCAAGAACAAAACCGCTGCGTCGATATCATTCAAGATCTGAACGGCATGTTTCGGTTTCAAGAATGGCGCCGCGAACCTGAAGATCTAAGTGGCTGGATTCTGATGTTAGATAGCTCGCCAAAGATCTTTAACTCCGAGACTGAAGCTATCACAGCGGCAAAACGGGCCATCACTTGGTTTGATGCACTCAATAACTAGCGATCGCCCCTTTTTAGACTAAGCAAATGTGCCCTTTCGAGCGGATAGCGCCTCGCCGAGTCCTCATTCAAACGGTTGGGCACAGTCCACCATCAATATTAATGGCGGTGCCTGTAATGTAACCACCTGCATCCGATGCAAGCAACGTCACGAGCCCTGAAAATTCTTTTGGATAACCTAATCGACCCATTGGAATCTTTGAGCCCTGCTCTTTAATGTATTCCTCGTAAGTCAAATTAGGTGAGTCGCGCCGGTGAAAACCTTTCCATTGGTCACTTTCTATACGTCCGATGCACAATGCGTTCACGAGGACGTTGTGAGAGGCGAGCTCACTCGCAAGCACCTTTGTAAATGCCACGCCTGCCGCCCGCGTCACAGAAGTTGGAGCTGAACCAGCATCAGGAGCTTTTGCCAAAGTATTTAAGACGTTGATGATTCGCCCCCAGCGTTGGGCTTTCATTCCTTGGATCGCCCATCTTGAAAGCCGTATCGCTGAAAATAATTTCACATCTAGATCGGCCTGCCATTGCTCATCAGATAAGGTTTCTATCGCTCCGCGCGATGAGCCTCCGGCGTTATTTACCAAAATATCTACACCGCCCCATTCTGCATCAACAGCGTGACATACTTTGCTTAACCCAACTGCATCGGATACGTCACAGCTAAAGAAAAGAACTTTCGCACCCGTAGACTTCTGAATCTTTTCTGCGGCAACTCGCAAATCTTCCAGACCGCGAGCCACGATCGCAACCATAGCTCCTTGGGCTGCAAGATCGTGTGCCGCTTCAAAACCAAGACCCTTGCTTGCCCCTGTTATCAACGCTCGCTTACCGTTCAGTATCATATTTGACCGCCCTTCTAATTTTTTCAGTTTTATGGATTTAGGTGAATATGGGTTGATGGTAGTACCTTCGTGATGCTGTTGTCCACCGTCGATACGCAGTTAAATTTGAGATCTGCCAATAGCGGGGCAATAGCAATAAAGTTTAGTGAGTAGTTTTCTTTGGCGTGTACTGTCGGGGTTAGAAGCAAGTTCTTTACATTGTTGTAATGCCGATGTACTTTACTTGGATGTTGTTGCATCCTTGTAAAAAAACTGTACTAGTCTTTTTATCCAGTATGGATGAGAGATTATTTTTTGTATAACAAAAATTACAACCGGGGGGCTGTCATGATTGCACTTTGTACTTTACGAATGCTGACTACACTATTTATATTGGGTACGTTGCTGACAAGCGTACAAGCAATTGCGAATACTTATCCGATAAAGCCAGTAAAGATCATTGTCCCTT
>JBILJY010000081.1:0-10800 GCA_044376975.1 Burkholderiaceae bacterium
CGTGGACCAGTGGTTCCAGACCTCTGCATTCGATGCAGACAGCTGGCCGCCATTGGCAAACGAAGTCTCCATCGCTGCATAGCGGTGTTTTTCAAACAGCGTGACGTGAAAACCGCGCTTGACGAGTGCGTAGGCTGTGGTGACGCCAGTAATACCGCCACCAATGACAGCGATTCTTTTAAACATGAGGGGAGTCCTTGCGCACGAATAAAGGTGAGCGCACTTGCGATTCAAGTGCGCGCCCCCTCTGTGCAGGACCTGAGAGATTCGCAGCCTCAAGAGTTGCTCTTGAGTCAGGCTTGCTCCTTCGGTGTGCTGACCTGTGCGGTTCAGCAACTCTTCAGAGTGTCAAAGAAGTAGCGGTTCTTTTTGCCTGAGAGTTTCCGGGGCGGTTGCTCCTTCGGCGACAGCAGTGCCTAGGCGGCCTGTGTGCTCTCCCGCTACTAACGAGACAAGTAGAATTCTACGTTATTTCGTAATCGAGAGTTCGGCAATTAAATGTGGGGAAAAGGAATGCTTATTCGTGATGCAACCATCGATGATGCGCAGGGCATCATGCTTATTTATAACGATGCGGTGGAGCACACCACGGCGATCTGGAATGAAACGCTTGTTGATGAAGCGAATCGCCAGTCGTGGCTACTAAAGCGTCAAGGCAAGGGCTATCCAGTCTTAGTCGCCGTTGACGGCACTGATTGAACGTGCTCGAAAATTAAAGAAGCACGTGATCTGGCGTATTTACAGTTGAAGTTGAGGGACTCTATCCCAACTCTAGGCTAATATTCCTACCATTATGATAATTATTTAAAAAATAGGAGTACTTCCGTGGTCGGCCTAATAAAAATATTTTCCTTCGTCTTTTCTTGGGCACTGTTTTTGATTGTGCCCATAGGACTGGGTGTTGAGGCGTTTGCAGCGGCTGTCGTGTTCTTTGCCTTCTACTGCTGGATGGTTTTCTTTGGCGGACCCGCACGCGCACAAAAAGCACAAGCGAAATTACAAGGCGCGTTGATTAAGGGCGAAACGGTCGTCACGACAGGAATTCAGATGCGTGTGCACGCCCTGTTCACGCGTCGTGAGTTGGTCGCAATTACGAGTAGTCGTTTGATTCAAATCCGACGTTCTATTCTTGGTGGCTTCAACATGAAAGACTACCAGTGGAAAGACCTCAAAGATGTTCAGCTTTCCGAGAATACTATTCCTGCACTATCGGGATCTAAACTTGTATTTTTGACGCATTCTGCTGGGCGTCCCATCGTGATAGATGGTGTGCCTAGTGCAGTTGCGTCCGAAATATACTCGTTCGCACAAGGCAAGGAGCAGGAGTGGGAAGAGAAAAATCGTATTCGTGATCTCGAGGAGCGTCGCGCCGCAAGTGGTGCAACGGTGGTGAGCATGGGCAATGCTGAAAGCAATCGCGCCGCAAGCACCGACGGCATCTTTGAAAAGCTTCAAAAGGCTAAGGCGCTATTCGATAGCGGCGCAATTAGCGATGCGGAATATCAAGAGTTGAAATCAAAGCTCTTGAGCGGTGCTGTACTGTAGCTGTGCACAAACAACTACTGATCCACAATAAACCCATCGAAGTGCGGGCGCATCGAAATTGGTTTTAACAAGGGTGGCCGAATCTTTTGCGCGTCAGACAAAAGATTCATGCCTAGCCCTGGGCCGGTCGGAATATCGACGAAGCCATCCTTTGGTAATGGAACTTTATCGACGATATTGCTCCCCAAGTGTTCAGGGCGCGATTCGAAGGTGCCCGCCTCGAAGCCTGTTGCGTACTCTTGAATCGCAAAGTTTGGAATGGCTGCGGCAACTTGTAGGCAGGCGGCAAGACCGATTGGTGAGAGCGGATTGTGCGGCACGATTTGGACTTGATACGCTTCGGCGATTGCAGCAACTTTTTTAGCGCCCGTAATGCCTCCGCATAAACACAGATCGACGCGTGCATATTCCACACCGCCTCGCGCCATGAGCGCTTGGAATTCATAGATTGTTGAAAAGCGTTCGCCTGTAGCAATCGGGATATTAATTTTCTCTGCCACGCGGGCCATCGCATCATTGCTTTCGGGTCGAATGGGATCTTCGATAAACATTGGGTGCGTATGCTCAATGCCGTGCGCGAAGACAATCGCTTCAGCCGGTGTGAGGCGACGATGAATTTCTATCAAGAGATCGACGCGATCGCCAACGACTGCTCGCATACGTTCGGTATTTTCAATGGCATCGCGCATCTTCTTGATATGGGTCTTGAAGTAAACCTTGTCATTGCCTTCATCGAGGAACGGGTTTAAGTGACCAAAGGCCGTAAAGCCAGCGTTCATTTTGACTTCGCATTCGACCAACATCTTTTCGATCGTATTTTCGTAGATGTGACCGTAAATGCGCGCCTTGGTCCGTGCGGCGCCACCTAGTAGTTCGTAAATCGGTACGCCAAGCGCCTTGCCCTTGATATCCCACAAGGCCATGTCGATGGCAGAAATGGCTGCATTTTCAGCCATGCCCTGGAAGTAGCTAAAGCGATGCATCACGTTCCAGTGGTGTTCGATTGGGAAGGGATCTTTACCTTCAAGATATTCCGCGAAGCGCTTAATACAGATACCAGCGGCCTCGATATGGCCCCAGGTGCCCGCTTCCCCAAAGCCGGTGATGCCTGCGTCGGTACTGATGCGGGCGAACATGAATTGCCCGATGTGCAAGGGTTCGATTTTTGTGATTTTCATGATGGTCAGTTGCCCAGTGTGAATGGTCAAGAAGGGTTTGACGTATGTTTGTCTCGTTGCCTAATATACCCGCAACTATGGCTCAATAAATTTGAGTGTAGTTTTAGTGAGGAGTTTGGCGGAGATCGCTGGGCGACTAGTGCTACAGTCCAATTCTTCTGTTTTGTCACTTGGAGTTCTACTGTGAAGATGCGTCTTGCTTTAGCTAGTCTAGTCGTCCTGATGGGCATTTCGTTGGGTGCCGCTAGTGTTGCCCAGACAATGACTACTAGTCAGGCAAATGAGGTCAAGCAAGCAGAAGAACGCTTTGCGGCAGCTGACAAAAATGCGGATGGCAAACTGACGCTTGAAGAGGCGAAGGCCGGCATGCCTCGTATTGCTTCATCATTCAGCAAAATTGATGTCGAAAAGAAGGGCTACGTCACCTTGGATCAAATCAAGGCCATGATTCTAAAAAAATAGTCCGCTTGAGGTTTCCTCTAAGCGCTAACGACTTGCCGCTTTAGCGATATCGACTTTTATCTCGACTCAAAAAATATAAAGGGGATCTTGATGCCAAGTAAATTGCCTTTGCGTGTAAGCCTTAATCCGGATGGCACGCCTGCTGCGCCCCACGTCCTCAAAGATAATTCCGCGTGGCGTGCCTTATTACGCGAAGACATTATTGACCCGCAACGTCCGATTATCGATGCGCACCACCATCTGTGGGAGCGGCCGGGCCAAACGTATTTATTCCCGGAGTTCATCGCTGACACAAAAGCGGGTCACAACATTCTTGCGTCGGTGTTTGTTGAGTGTGGTGCGTATTATCGAAAGAATGGACCTGAGATGATGAGCAGACTTGGCGAGGTCGAGTTTGCAAATGGCATGGCAGCGATTGGAGCCAGTCAGGCCTACGGAGTGGCGCAGGTTGCAGCAGGAATCGTCGGCACAGCAGATTTAACGTATGGTTCTGCCATTGCTGAATTGTTAGACGCTCAGATAGCCACTGCTTCAGAGCGGTTTCGCGGCGTACGTCTCATTACAAAATGGGATGCAGATCCGCCTCTAAATAACGGTCGTTATGCAATTCCACCGGGCTTACTTGCGGATGTGGACTTTCGGGCCGGATTTGCTGAATTGGCATCACGGGGTCTGAGTTTTGATGCGATGATTTATCACCACCAAATACCAGAGCTTAGTAATTTAGCGCGCGCGTTTCCTAACACACCGATCATTCTGAATCACATCGGTGGTTTGCTGTCTAAGACTCGAACCTACCTTGCCAATGAGGCACAGACCAATGAGCAATGGAGAAGTGCACTACATGACCTCGCTCAGTGCCCGAATGTTTTTGTGAAGCTTGGTGGTCTGGGTATGGGTTACCTTGGATTTGGCTTTAATAAGCTTGAACGACCCGCAGGGTCTGAGGTGCTGGCGCAAGCGTGGGGTCCCTTCTTCGAGTATTGCATTGAGCAGTTTGGTCCTGAGCGCTGTATGTTTGAGAGCAACTTCCCGCCTGATAGAGAGTCTGTCGACTACCATGTGGTTTGGAATGCCTTCAAGCGCATTGCGGCCTCCTACACTGACGCGCAGAAGCATCAATTGTTTTTTGCAACCGCGGCGAAGGTCTATCGTTTAGATGTCTAAAGCGATTCTCTATTCTTATCGTCGTTGCCCTTACGCCATGCGCGCGCGGATGGCGTTGCGCGTTGCTGACATCGAGGTCGAGCAAATTGAAATTAGTTTGCGAGACAAGCCTCAAGCGATGCTGGCTATTTCACCCAAAGGCACGGTTCCGGTCCTGCAGTGCGCAGACGGTCTGGTCATCGAGCAGAGTCTAGACATCATGCGCTGGGCCCTGAAGCAGAACGATCCGCAGAGGTGGCTGCAACGAGCCGAAGAGACAGAGCAGCTCGGTTTAGTTCAGCGTAACGACATAGACTTCAAGCATTGGCTAGATCGCTATAAGTATGCCGAACGCTATCCAGAATTTTCGTCATTGCATTACCGTGAACAAGCTGGGTTCGCGCTGCTTAATGATCTTGAAGTTAGGTTGGCGCGCTTTCCATATCTTGGTGGACAAGATCCGTGCTTGAGTGACGTGGCAATTTTTCCATTCGTTCGCCAATTCGCAGCGGTCGATGCCAACTGGTTTAGTACCGCCGAGTTTCCTGCGGTGCGCCGCTGGTTAAATGGTTGGTTAGAAAGCGACTTGTTCATGAGCGTCATGGCCAAGCCTGTCAAGCCAAGCTAGTAGTGTGGGGGAAGCTCATCCAAGAGCGTTGTCCCCGAAGTGTTTCTATCCTGAGGAAGCTGTTGCCTTAGTGTGCGTACTTCCTGAGCTAGGGCATCAATCTGTTGTTGTTGCCGAAATATGGTCTGATTAAGTTGATCGAGCATATCGTCCGCAAGGACGATTTTCATTTCTAGTTCGTTAAGTCGATCGACTTGATCGCTGGGTAGCACCATGACGGGACTCTATATCAAAGACTAAGAATGAGTATTGTCACATAATCGTCATATGCTCTTGCTATGGTTCAGTCTGAAATAGTCTTGTCTATCGTTCAACACGTAGCAAAAGCATGGGAGAGTCAGAATGAAAGTCGGTATCAACGGACTTGGACGGATTGGACGCCTTGCTTTGCGGTCGGCCTTTGGGGCTGCTGAACGGCAGTCTGATGATCCTCGGTCGGGCAATCGTCTGGAAGTCGTTCATTTAAATGAAATCAAGGGCGGGGCAGCGGCGACTGCCCATTTGCTTGAATTTGATAGCGTACAGGGCCGTTGGCGCGCAGAGATACAAGCCGACGATGCACAAACGATTCGAATCAACGACAAGAAGCTTGGATTCTCTTCCTACGCGACGTCAGCAGAAATCCCTTGGGGGGATTATGGCGTCGACGTGGTGCTGGAATGCACGGGAAAGTTTTTAACGCCCGAGACGATTCAAGGACACCTCGAGCGTGGTGCCAAGCGCGTGATCGTTGCGGCGCCCGTCAAGGTTGGTAACGTCTTGAATATTGTGGTGGGTGTGAACGACCATTTGTACGATCCCGCGCAATACAAAATTGTGACGGCTGCGTCGTGCACGACGAACTGCCTCGCACCCGTGGTCAAAGTGATTCATGAGTCGATCGGCATTCGGCACGGACAGATCACGACCATTCATGATCCCACCAATACGAACCAGGTCGTTGACGCGCCCCATAAAGATTTGCGCCGCGCGCGCAGTGCAATGTTGAGTCTGGCGCCGACGACAACAGGGAGCGCGACAGCCATTGCGTTGATTTACCCTGAGCTGAAAGGAAAGTTGAACGGCCACGCGGTTCGGGCTCCGGTATTGAATGCTTCGTTGACAGATTGCGTCTTTGAACTCAAGCGCGAAACCACGGCAGAAGAGGTCAACGCTTTGTTCGCTAAAGCTGCTGCTGGGCCCTTAGCTGGTATCTTGGGGTTTGAGACGCGCCCTCTGGTGAGTGCGGATTACGCTCGGGATACACGCAGCTCAATTGTGGATGCCTTGTCAACAATGGTCACCGACGGCACGCTGTTGAAGATTTACGCCTGGTACGACAATGAAATGGGCTATGCCTGTCGGATGGTAGATCTGGCGTGTATCCTTGATAGCAAGGGTTTGTAAGCGATGTCTTCAGCTGGCGCACGTAATTATGGGATTGTGACGGCAGCGTACTGGGGCTTTACGCTGACCGATGGCGCGTTGCGCATGCTGGTACTGCTGCATTTCTATCGCTTGGGCTATTCGCCTTTTACCCTTGCTTTCTTATTTTTGTTGTACGAGGCTGCCGGCGTTTTGGCGAATCTGATTGGAGGTTGGCTTGCCGCAAGGTTTGGCATCACACGGATGCTAAGTGTCGGTCTCTCGACGCAAATTATTGGCTTCCTACTGTTGTCGATGTTGTCGCCCGATTGGGCAGCCGGCCTATCGGTCGCCTGGGTGGTGCTGGCGCAAGGCGTTTGTGGCGTCGCCAAAGACCTAACTAAAACAGCAAGTAAGTCGGCAATCAAAATTACAGCAGGCGAGGCGTCGGGACAATTATTCAAGTGGGTTGCCTGGTTCACCGGCAGTAAGAATGCGATGAAGGGTGTCGGATTCTTTCTTGGTGGTTTGTTACTTGATCTGCTTGGCTTTCGTGGTGCACTGTGGGCCATGGCCGCGATGCTGGCAATCGTATTAGTCGCTGTGCTCTTATCCTTACCTCCGATGATGGGCAAGAGTCGTGCGTCAAAGTCTGCGCGTGAGCTGTTTGCAAAAAACCGAGCGATCAATTTACTGGCCGCTGCACGCGTCGTGTTGTTTGGTGCGCGAGACGTCTGGTTTGTTGTCGGTGTGCCCGTGTTCCTTTATGCGTCCGGATGGACGTTCACCATGGTTGGCGGCTTTCTGGCCCTGTGGACGATTGGTTATGGTTTGGTTCAGGCCATCGCACCATCACTCGTTAAGCGCAGCGCTGATGGGCTGACCGCGGAAGTTCCTGCAGCCAGATTATGGTCGGGACTCCTGGCTGTGGTGCCAATCGCGTTGGCGCTCGCCGTTGCATTCGCGGTGCCGCATCTTACCTGGGTCGTTGTAGTGGGTCTTGGTATCTTCGGTTTTGCTTTTGCCGTGAATTCGTCTGTGCACTCGTATCTGATTTTGGCCTATGCCGGGTCCGAGAAGGCGGCCGAGGACGTGGGGTTTTACTACGCAGCAAATGCAGCAGGGCGTTTAATCGGGACACTCTTGTCGGGCTTGCTGTATCAATGGGGCGGGCTTTTGGCGGCTCTGGTGGGTTCTGCGGTGATGCTAGTACTATGCTGGCTAATCACCCTATTTTTACCAACTACGCGCGCCTGAAAGGTTCTGCATGAATGTATTTGAGCGATACCTTACCCTGTGGGTATTTCTTTGTATCGTTGTCGGTATTGCGCTGGGGCAGTTAGCTCCAAGTGTATTTCAGGCGATTGCGGCACTGGAACTCGCACAAGTCAATCTGCCGGTTGGCTTCTTGATTTGGGTCATGATTATTCCCATGCTGATCAAGATTGATTTTGCAGCGCTCGGTCAGGTGCGTCAGCATGTCAAAGGGATCGGTGTCACCCTATTTGTGAATTGGCTAGTCAAGCCGTTTTCAATGGCGTTACTTGCCTGGCTCTTTATTCGGCACGCTTTTGCACCGTGGCTACCAGCAGAGCAAATCGATAGTTACATTGCAGGGCTCATTTTATTGGCCGCCGCACCTTGTACAGCAATGGTGTTTGTCTGGAGTCGGCTGACAGGCGGGGATCCAATATTCACCTTGTCTCAAGTGGCCTTGAACGACACGATCATGGTGTTTGCTTTTGCTCCCTTGGTCGCGCTGTTGCTCGGCATCTCTGCAATCACGGTGCCCTGGGATACGTTGATTATCTCTGTTGTACTTTATATCGTGGTACCTGTTTTGTTAGCGCAGCTTTGGCGTCGATGGCTTGTCTCTAAGGGAGAGGCGGCGTTTGACCGAACGATGACGGCATTGGGTAAGTGGTCCGTGGTCGCACTGCTCGCGACACTTGTCTTACTCTTCGCTTTTCAGGGGCAATCGATTGTTGAACAGCCGCTCATTATTGCCTTGTTGGCTGTCCCGATTCTGCTCCAAGTTGTATTGAATGCAGGTCTAGCCTATTGGTTGAATCGTAGGTTAGGCGAGCAACATAGTGTGGCTTGTCCCTCGGCACTCATCGGTGCCTCTAATTTTTTTGAGCTTGCTGTGGCAGCGGCGATCAGTTTGTTTGGTTTTCAGTCGGGGGCAGCACTTGCCACGGTTGTGGGTGTGTTGATTGAAGTGCCGCTGATGCTCGTCGTCGTAAAAGTAGTCAATCAGACTAAACCTTGGTACGAGCGACGCGTTTAGTTTCACGGTGCAGCAGAGGCCTCTTTACTGATTACTGGCAACGATTGGCGGCCAATCATAATGACAATTGCCGCAACAATATTAAGTAAAGCGGCAAGACCTAGAGGTAAACGATAGCTCCCGCTAAGGTCATACAGTAATCCAAAAAAAGCCGGTCCCATCGCTGACATGAGTTGCGTCAACATTGCCGTGATTCCGAAGATGGCACCAAAGGAAGCTGCACCAAATTCACGTCGCACGATGACAGGAGAGAGTGTCGTGATGTTACCTGCCGTAAAGCCGTAGCCAAGTACGCATAGGATAAGTGCCCATACCTGCTCTGTAAAAAGGAATCCTAGGCCAAGGCTCGCACCGGCGGTCAGTAAGACCGCAAAGGCGATCTGACGCACATCGAGACGATCAGAAAATTTAGCTAAGAGAATTCTACCGACGAAGGCAAGCATGGCTGCCGCAGTGACGCAGACTGCTGTAGCAGCTTGGCCAAGCGCAGGCAAGAGCAGTGACACTTGGTGTGTCAGAAAGCCTATTTGCACCATCAGAGCTAAGCCGAAGGTGAGGGCGACGCTGCGGAGCGCCAGTGTCCGAAGCGCCTCGGTGCGTGACCAGGTCCGCGCGGCCGGCTTACCCGCCTGTGGGGCGGGTGTTTCACCGTCTGGATATAGACCGAGATCTTGTGGGCGGTGACGCAGAATGAAGAAGCTGACAGACCAAACGGTCGTGAGCACAATCAGAGCAACAACGAGTATTGCGGCATTGAAGCCCAGCCAGGCGATCAGGACGAGAAGGGTTGGTACGCCTACCATGCCCCCAATGCTGGCTCCTAGCATTGCGGTAGAGACTGCACGACCTTGGTATCGTTCGAACCATGGGGCGAGCGAGGAGGTGATCGCGGTGGTGGAGAGACAGGACCAGCCTAGACCCATCAGAGCAAAAGAGGCATAGACGTGCCAGATCTTTGAAATCTGACTCATCGCGATAAAACCCGAGGCCATGATCGCGGCCCCGAGCGCCATGACAATGCGCGGACCGTGCTTGGCGATCGCGCTGCCGACAAGGCTCAACACTGAGGCGTTGACTAAAAATGAAAGCGTAAGTGCGGACGACACCAACCCGATGGACCAGTCATGCGTCTGACTGATCGTGTGTAGGTAGACGCTTGGGCCATATAGGGCGAAGGACCAGGCCACGATGGCAACAGCCATGCAGCCCGCTACCATCCACCAGCCATGGAATGTTTTACTTGTCATGACTGGCGGATTGTGAGAGGCGTCTCTAGCCCTCTAATTGGCACGCTTTAAAGGCCGGTAAGGCTTCGCAGCGCGCAGAGAGCGCCACCAGATTTGGGAACTGCTCTGGTGCAGCAACCTTGGGCATCATTTTGTGTAGGAAGAACCAACCTACCGCAACAGTGATGTCGGCGAGATTCGCTTGCGCGCCACCTGGGAACGTTCCTTTGGCTGCAAGCCCTTCTAGAATTTCCAGGCTCGCACGGACTTGCGCACGTAAACCGTCTAAGAAAGGCTCGTGAACTTTTTCTGCGGGTCGTTTAAGTGGTTCATAAATAATTTGAATAGATTTATCTAAACCGCTCGTCATAATCGCGCAGTGCTGCAAGGTGTGACGACGCGCTGCGCCACTTGGTGCCAACAATTTTTGGTTGGGTGTCATCTCCAGAATCGCTTCGATAATCGCCGCGCTTTCAATGAGGTGCTCGCCATTCTCAAGAACCAGTACGGGTACTTTGGCGATGGGGTTGTAGCTTTTGATCGCTTCAACGTCCTTGGCTGTCGACAAAACCTTATGTTCGTAAGGGGTTCCAAGGGTTTGCAGAACGACGCCAACGCGTCGAACAAAAGGGGATGCATAGCGGCCAACCAAAATCATTTTTGTCTCCGAGGTGTTTTGAGATACATTTGTACTGATGTTGCAATGTGTTTCGCAAAGTATCGCTCAAATTCGAGCTGTCACCAACTTATCTGATCTTGAACATGAAATTACTTCGATCCCTATACTCTTGGTGTGGCGTAACTGTTGTGTCGGTTTGCTTTGTGTGGCCTGCCGTTGCGGCACAGCCAACCAATGTCCGCGTGGAGATGGGCGACTATAAGATTGACGAAACTGAAGTCAGTATTGGGCGCTTTGCCGAATATGCCAAACGCAAAGCGGTGGTGACCGAAGCGGAACGCAGCGGTGGGGGCTTTGAATAT
>JBILJY010000082.1:0-10720 GCA_044376975.1 Burkholderiaceae bacterium
ACCCAAAATAACGACGCCGGCACGAAGCGACAGATCCTTCGCTAAATCGAAAGGCTTGCCCGTTTCCTGTGTAATCAGCTCGCGCAATTGGCGTTCACGCTCTAACCGGGAATCTATCCCACTCAGATCCGTGACCGCCATGAGTGTCGCAGCTTCGGGCGCAGGAAGCAGATAGCCATCCGGCTCACCGCGTCCCGAGTCAATCATGACCGTGCGCAAGGGTTCGTGACGCACAACAATCGCGGTCAATGCTTGGCTAAGCGCTTGGATATTGAGTTGCCCTGTAAACCTGAGCGCACCAGGCAGGTTGTAGGTCGCCGAAGGACCTTCAAGTTCATTCAGCGTCCATAGTCGTCGCTGCCCAAAAGACAATGTGACACGCCCTTCTCCCATGCGACCTGCGCCTGCCTCAAGGGCTGGCCCTTGATCCGACTCAAGCGCATCCAAATGCGGTGCGAGTGCGTCGGGCGTTGCATGTGCAAAGAGCAACCGCAGGGGCAAATTGCATCCCGTTTCCGCACGGATCCGTGCGATCAACCGCATCGCCAACAAAGAGTGACCGCCAAGCTCAAAGAAGCCATCATCCAGACCAACGATTGCTGACCCTGTGAGCTCAGCAAACAGCGTACACAGTAGTGCCTGACTTGCCGTCACAGGCGCACGGTAAGGCTTGTCGCTCGAATGTGCTTCAGGCTCGGGCAATGCACGTTGATCAAGCTTTCCGTTTGGAGTCAGAGGGAGACGATCAAGCACGACAAAACCACTGGGCACCATGTAGTCCGGCAAGGTCTCATTTAACGCGCTGCGAATCTGCGCAACGGTCTCTAGCGTTTGACCCGCTTGCGGCACCAAGTACGCCACCAGGCGCTTACCACCAACCGAATCTTTAGCGACAACCGCGACCTCGCTGATGCGATCAAGTAATAAGTTGCGTAACGCTTTTTCAACTTCACCGAGTTCAATCCGATAGCCGCGAATTTTTACCTGATGATCTGCACGACCTAGATAAATAATCTCACCATCCGCACGACGACGGGCCAAATCGCCCGTACGATACATACGGCTACCTGCAGGACCAAACGGACTTGCGACAAAACGCTCAGCGGTCAAGCTTGCACGTCCTAAATAGCCACGCGCTAGGTTAATACCAGCGATATACAACTCGCCGATGACGCCTGGTGGCACCGGCTCAAGGCAAGCATTCAGAATGTAAAGCTGGGTATTCCATATCGCTCGACCAATTGGAGGGAGGTCCTCCCATGTGTCTACATCACTGGACAAAGAATACGAACTGACAACATGTGACTCCGTCGGTCCATAATGATTATGCAGTCTCGCCAATTTATTTTGTTGAAAGATTTTTCTGATGCTCGGCGTAATCTGAAGCTGTTCGCCAGCTGTAATAACCGTTTTAGGCCATGTCACCACATCCAAACTGTCATGGGTGTCAGCCAAGCTATTTAGAACCACAAAGGGCACATACAACTGATCAACATGCTGCGCATCTAAGTGTTCGATCAACGCCACATTATCGCGACGCACATCATCTCTGACCAGCACAAGAGTGTGCCCCTTCGTCAGGGCATACGATATCTCTTGAGCGGAGACGTCAAAACTAATCGGGCTGTATTGCAAAATGCGTTGACGAAGATCCTGTATTTCATTCTCTTGCCATCGAATTAAGTTCACAATCGCTTGATGGGGCATTCCCACGCCTTTGGGACGCCCGGTCGATCCGGAGGTGTAGATCAGATATGCCAGATGATCAGGCTGCAAACGATTTAATCGGTCGCTATCGCTAATTGGTCTATCAGACAAGGCCTGAAGACGAGTGATCACTTCCGACGACTCTACATCCACAAGCTGCAAGCCCATCGGCAACATCTGCATGTTAGTCGCTGGATTCCTGGGCACACTATCGGCTCGAGACTGAGCAATATCTTGTTCAAGCCGTAGATGTGCCGCCTTGGTCGTCACTAAGGCGCAGGCCTGGCTGTCAGACACCATGAACTCTAACCGAGAGGCAGGATAGTCAGGATCTAAAGGCAAATACGCTGCGCCCGACTTCAAAACTGCGAGCAAGGCAATGATCATTTCCGGAGAGCGGTCTAGCAATACCGCCACTATTTTTTCTGGGCCCGCACCATGCTGAATTAAATATCGAGCCAGTCGGTTAGCTCTTGCATTTAACTCTTCGTAAGTCAGATTAGCGTTTGCAAAGTTAACAGCGATCAAAGACGGGGTACGCAGCGCTTGCTCGTCAAACAGCGACGCCAATGTCTGCATGGGGCCCGGCACCGAAACATCTAAGCCGCGAGAATCTTCCAGCAGCGCCTTGCGCGCCACACCATCCATCAGCGACAGCGTCTTGACCGGCACATCCACGGCGCTCGTCAACCCCGCTAACAACCGCTCAAACGCTTCGCGCCAAACCGCGACGCTCGACTCAGCAAATAAATCGGCGTCGTACTCGAACATCCCTTCCAGCGCACCACTTGCGCTGACGCTCAACGCCAAGTTCAGATCCAGTTTGGCGCGCGGTAGCGTCACGGACTCAAAACTACACGTCAACTCTCCAAGCTTGAGTTCGACTTGCTCCTGACTCTGGAATGCCAACATCGCCTGAAACACCGGCGTGTGTGACAAAGATCGCACAACATCTAGGCTCTCGACCAAACGATCAAATGGCAAATCCTGATCAATCAAGGCTTCTTCAACGCTCACTCGTGTGCGGCGAATTAACTCCTTGACGGTGCACGGTCCACTGAGCGATATAGGTAACGCCAAGGTATTGACTAAAAAGCCAATAAGCCCCTCGGTCTCCACACGATTGCGACCTGCCACAGGAGAGCCGATCACCACCTCGTCCTGACCCGCTAAGCGACTCAAGGTCGCACCATAGCCCGCCAACACGACCGTAAATAACGTTGTGTTCTCGCGCCGCGCGAGTGCCTCAAGCGCTTGCACCACAGCCGGCTCAACACGCACAGACATATAAGCGGCTCGACGCATCCGCTCCGGATCGCGCGAATAATCTAACGGCAACGTCAAACTTTCAGGAGCGTTAGCCAGTCGCGCCTTCGCGCGAGCAACCTTTGCCTCTAGCCCTTGCTCCAGACTTGCCTGCTGCCATGCGGCCCAATCACAATACTGAATCGGCAACGGCGCCCACTGCGGCTCAGTGCCCGCACAATACGCACTGTAGCCCTGCATCAGCTCGCGCGTGAGAACCGCCATCGATACCCCATCACCAGCCTGGTGATGCATGGTCAACATAAATACAGATTCTTGGCGACCCAAAATAACGACGCCGGCACGAAGCGACAGATCCTTCGCTAAATCGAAAGGCTTGCCCGTTTCCTGTGTAATCAGCTCGCGCAATTGGCGTTCACGTTCCAACCGGGAATCTATCCCACTCAGATCCGTGACCGTCATGAGTGTCGCGGCTTCGGGCGCAGACAGCAGATAGCCCTGCGCATCGCCAAAATTATCCTCGACAATCACTGTGCGTAAAGGCTCATGCCGCGCAATAATCGTTGCGAGCGTTTTAGATAGCGCTGTAATATTTAGACGCCCCTCTAATCTGAGCGCCATGGGGATGTTGTAAACCGGCGAAGGACCCTCTAGGCGATCCAACGTCCAAAGTCGTTGCTGGCCGTAAGATAACAACAACTTATCACCCTCAAGCCTGCCCGCCCCAGATACCAACGCAGGTCCCTGATCGGACTCGAGCTCATCGAGCTGAACCGCAAGCGCCTCTGGGGTTGGATGTGCAAACAACGCACGAAGCGGCAAATCAGCGCCCGTTTCATGTCTTACGCGAGCGATCAGTCGCATCGCTAGCAGTGAATGACCACCAATTTCAAAGAAATTGTCATCCAGACCGACTGCATCAGTACTTGTTAGCTCAGCGAATAGGCGACAAATCACTGCTTGTGTCCCAGTGACAGGGGCACGGTATGCGTGTCCGCTCGTCAACAACTCTGGCTTGGGTAAGGCGCGGTGATCAAGCTTGCCATTTGGGGTCAGAGGTAAGCTCTCAAGCGAAACATAACCCGCAGGCAACATATAGTCAGGCAAGCGCGATTCAATTTTCGAGCGCAATACTGCAGAAGATGGGACCGCACAGCCCTTTTGCGGCACCAAGTAGGCAATGAGCCGATGTTCATCTAAATGCGGGAGCGCGATGACGGTCGCCTGTGAAAGCACCTCCGAAAAAGCATCCAATAACGCCGCTTCGATCTCACCGAGTTCGATGCGGTAGCCGCGAATTTTTACTTGGTCATCCACCCGACCAATAAACTCTATGGAACCGTCAGCCCGTCTTCTGGCCAAGTCACCGGTGCGATACATCCTCTCGCCAGATGGCCCGAAGGGACACGCTAAGAAGCGTTCAGCTGTCATGCCAGAGCGGCCGAGATAACCTCGCGCCAGCCCAATTCCTGCGATATAGAGCTCGCCGGTCACACCGCTCGGAACAAGTTCGAGACTTTGATCAAGCAAATACACTTGCGCGTTAGCAAGTGGGAATCCTATCGGAACGAGTGGATCGGCGCCTTTTTTATAGCGCTTACTATCCAGGGGCACACTCATAGTCGCGCAAACCGTCGTTTCAGTCGGACCGTAGGCGTTAATCATGACGCGGTCTTGCGCAAATCTTGCGACAATGCTGGGCGGACACTGGTCCCCACCCACAACAATACACCGCACGGTAGAAAGTTTTGACTGAGCAGGAATGAGTTGCAGTACGTTAGGCACACACATGAAGTGCGTAATTCGCCTACGGTCACACAACTGGGCAAAATCAGGCCCGACAAGAGCCGACTCGGCGACGCTCAGAAGCTCGATCGACGCGCCAGCGACTAAGGCCATTCCGATTTCAGCAGAAGCCACGTCGAACGCAGGTCGGGCAACCTGAAGACAGCGGTCTCCAAGCCTAATATCCAACTGTCGCTGATGCTCTAACACCATCTGAGCCTGAGCGCGTCTTGAAACACCAACGCCTTTTGGCCTACCGGTCGATCCTGAGGTGTAAATCAAGTAAGCGAGATGTTCCGGAAAAATAGAACGCTTGCTCGACAAACGTGACGGCGCTGTTGTGGGCAACTGCTCAATCATTTTTTGATGCTGAGCATCATCGAGATACAAAACAAACTCAGGGATGACATCGCCCTCACCCGCTACGAGCTCAAGGCCTTCAGTGCGCGCCGCCTGAATGCCTTGCACCAGTGCCAAATAACTTTGCCTGGTTGTCGCGAGTAAATTTGCACTACTATCGCTCAGCATAAACTCTAAGCGCACCGCAGGATAATCTGGATCAAGCGGCAGATAGGCTGCGCCAACCTTTAATGCAGCAAGAATCGCAATGACCATCTCGGGCGTACGATCCAGCAAGATCGCTACGATTTGGTCTGGACCAACGCCCAACTCTAACAAGTGATGCGCTAGTTGATTAGAACGAGCATCCAATTCTGCGTAGGTCAGACGCGTTGACTCATAAGCGATCGCAACGGCATCGGGGTGAGCTCGAGCAGTACGTTCAAACAGTTCAGGCAGCGACATCGGCTGCTCAACCAACGACACCTCGGGGCCTCGAGAAAGTGCAACTTGACTTGAAATACCCTGTGAATTCAGCAGCGGTAACTCATACACATACTGATCTGGCGAATCACAGAAACTGGACAATAAGGCAGTAAATGATTGGGTCCAACTTCCTACGACACCCGCATCAAATAAATCTGCGTCATATTCGAAGCCACCAAAACAAGCTTCATCTTCGGCCGGCGCCAAAAATAATGTGATGTCGAATTTTGCATTAGGCGGCGCAACGGTTTCGAAATGAGACTCAATGCCTGGAATATTCAATTCGACCGACGTTTTTGGCTGCAGCGCAAACATCGCTTGAAATACTGGCGTATGCGAAAGCGATCTTGCGACACCAAGACTCTCTACAAGCCGGTCGAAAGGAAGGTCTTGGTCTATAAGCGCCTCTTCTACGCTTAAACGCGTACGTCCTATCAATTCCTTCGTGGTGCAATTTCCGGCGAGTGATACCGGCAACGCCAGCGTATTGACTAAAAATCCGACTAGGTTCTCTGTTTCAACACGACTTCTACCTGCAACCGGGGAACCCACGACAACTTCCTGCTGACCAGCGAGTCGCCCCAAAAAGGTTGCGTATGCGGCAAGTATGACAACAAACAACGTTGTTCCTTCTTGACGAGCGACGAACTCAAGCGCTTGCATCACGGGTTCGGATATCGAAATGGGAGCATATCCAGCGTGCCTAGCTCTATTTGGATCACGCGGATGATCCACCGGCAGCGTTAAACTTTCAGGAGCATTAGAAAGACGCGTCTTGGCTCTTGCAATTTTTGAATCAATGTCATGGGACAAGCTAGCCTGCTGCCACGCTGCCCAATCACTATATTGAATCGGCAAAGGATCCCAAACAGGACTATTACCGTTCGAAAATGCGATGTACGCATCCGACAACTCTCGTATTAGCACGATCGCGGAGGCGCCATCTCCGGCTTGATGGTGAAGCGTAATGGTTAGGATGCACTCTACTGCAGTGATCTCCGCTAAGTGCGCTCTGAGTGATAACTCACAACTCAAATCGAAGGGTATTGACGTTTGCTCAAGAAGAGCCTGACGTGTGATGAGGGTCTGCTCTTCCTCAGAGGAACCTGGCTCAAAGTCCAGCTTAGAGTAGATCAATATATTTTGCGTGGATGGCACGTCAATCAGAGAGCCAATAGGCATTCCATCGGAGCCCGCAATCATGCGTGTACGCAAAGGCTCATGGCGAGCGATGACTGCCACAAGAGCTTTCTCTAGCGCCGGCCGATCAACCTGCCCACGCATACGAATCGCGATGGGCATGTTGTAAGTCGCAGACACACCCTCGATTTGATCTAATGCCCAGAGTCGTCGTTGTCCGAAAGACAATACAACTTCACCACCATCCTTATGACCCGCACCAGAAACTAGCGCAGGCCCTTCGTCGAGCCCAAGCAAATCAATTTGCGGCGCAAGCGTTCCCGCGGTTGAATATGCAAAGAGTGTACGGAGCGAGACGTTACGATCCAGATCTCGACGTAACCGCGCAATCAAACGCATTGCTAAAAGAGAGTGTCCCCCTATTGCGAAAAAACTATCGTCCAGTCCAACCTGCTCGGCACCAGTTAGCTCCGCAAATAAGTCACAAAGAAGAATCTCTGTTGAGGTCTTCGGTGCACGATAATGAGTAAGACTCGCCTGAACATCTGGCTCAGGCAAAGCGGGTCGATCTAATTTCCCATTATTCGTCAGTGGCAATACGTCCAACGTCATACAAACGCTAGGGAGCATGTACTCAGGCAAAGTCTGTGCGAGCGCCGCCCGAACTCCCGAAGAGTCGGGAGCAGTACAGTCCGAAAGAGGAACGAGGTACGCAACTAAATGCGGCTCACCGGAAATGGTCTTAACCGACACAACAGCTTGAGCAAGTAATTTAGGAAATGTATCAAGCAGGGCTGCTTCAATTTCTCCGATTTCTACGCGATAGCCACGTATCTTGATCTGGGTATCACCGCGCCCGATAAAATCAATTAAGTTATCCTTCGATCGTCGTGCCAGATCGCCCGTGCGATACATTCTTCGACCAGGCTTACCAAACGGGCAGGCAATGAACCGTTCAGCGCTCAAGCCGGGACGGTTTACGTAGCCACGAGCCAACCCATCGCCCGCGATATACAGCTCACCAACAGTGCCAGGCAAAACCGGCTCTAAACAAGAATCCAGAATATATGCTTGCGCATTCGCGACAGCAGTCCCGATAGAAACCCTCGAACCATCCTCCTGCTCTGCCGTCACACGCATCCACGTCGCGCATACCGTCGCTTCGGTGGGGCCATAGCCATTCACGACAACAGGCTGCTTACTTTGTCGAATAAATTGCGACAACTGGTCATGTCTAATAGACTCAACACCTGTCAACATTTGCTTCAAGGGCAACTGCAGTTTCGCATCTCTCAATAAATCTGAAACAACAGGCACTACACCTGCCGGCAAATAAATAGAATCCACGCGCTGGGAGATGAGCTCACGAACAAGCGCATCGAGATCCGTTAAACCTGGAAGCCCGAGCACCAAGGCACTTCCCGTTAGCAGCCTGTTAAAGATATCCCACACTGCGACGTCAAACGCAGGCGAAGCGATGAGCGCTCCACGCAAGGGGTGCTCACATCCTGAAACCGCTTCAAAAGCAACAACGAAGTTCGCGACATTAGAATGCGCAACACCCACCGCCTTAGGCTTACCTGTACTGCCTGAGGTGTAGATTAAATAAGCGAGATTCGAAGGGAGGACAGAGAAATTCCCGTCCCCCGCAACAAGGGTCGCTCGATCGTGGGCACGCAGCCGATCCAAGACTGGGCTCGAGTCCAAACAAAGAAAACGTGGTAATTGACTACCGCCATCGACGTCATTGAACCGAGTCTCCTCTTGTGCACCTTGGGCGAAGGCTGCACGCAGAGCAGACTCATGCACTTCTTTCGATAAAACGAGTTTTGCCCCGCTATCTGACAACATGAAGGCCAGTCGAGATGGCGGGTACTGCACATCGAGCGGAAGATATGCTGCGCCTGCCTTTAACACTGCCAAAATAGAAACAATCAGATCTGTTGTGGGTTCAAAAAACAACGCAACGATCTGATCTGAGTGAATACCCTCTGCTCGCAAAAGTCGAGCAAGCTGATTCGACCGCTCGTCTAACTCAGAATACGTGAGGGTCTGCCCTGCGTAGTCGATTGCAACCGCATCCGGTCGCAGCTTCACCTGATCTGCGAATAGTTTGGGAATCGTGCACGTCAACCTCGCATCAGCCACCGAGGCACCAGCAGACGCCAACAGCAGCGTTTTGCGCCTGTCTGGCGTAAAAATCGGAAGGGTATCGATCAAATCACTATCGGAGTGACTCATCGCCTGCGCAATAGAAACCAGCGCCTGAGCCCAGTCGTTCACACTCGTCGAATCGAATAAGTCGGCGTCATAGTCCAATGCACCGACAAGTGCTCCAGTGCGATCTTTTGACAACATCAACATCAAATCAAACTTCGCACGAGGCAGACGAACAGACTCAAGACTGCACTCGAGACCTGCCAACTGCGGCGCATTGGCCTCTTGTCCTTCAAATGCGAGCATCGTCTGGAAGACTGGCGTTTGTAACAGCGAGCGTGCACCGCCTAAGTGGTCGACTAATCGATCAAATGGTAAATCTTGATCGACAAGCGCCCCTTCAACGCTGTTGCGAGCATTGACAACTAGCTCCCCAACAGTGCAACCTCGTGGCGTTGCCACCGGCATCACAACAGTATTAACCAAAAACCCAACAAGATTTTCAGTCTCTACTTGATTTCTTCCCGCGACCGGCGCGCCAATCACAAAATTTCGCTGCCCAGTAATACGCGACAGTGTCGCTGAGTACATTGCCAAGACAACTGCAAATAACGTGGTGACATGTTGACGCGCCAACACATCCAAACCCTTAACGACTGCTGGAGGAATGAATAATTTGACTTCGCCTGAAGTGCGCGAACGATTCGGATCACGGGGACAATCAAGCGGTAGGTTTAGGGTCTCTGAAAACGAAGCGAGTCGTTCCTTAGCGCGTGCTAATTTCTCATCGATCTGCTCTGTAAGCGAATCTTCTTGCCAGGCAGCCCAATCACTATAGAACACTGGCAAATCTGGCCAGTCAAGCATTTGATTTTTTAAGCGCGCATCATACGCCTGCGTCAACTCGCGAAACAAGATTGCCATCGAAGCGCCATCGCCAGCATGGTGATGGACAGTTAGGCAAAAAATCCCTTCGACATCTGTAATCTTGATATACAACGCGCGTAGAGGGATGTCGCGAGCAAGATCAAACGGTCGAGCAACCTCAGCCAGTAAAATCGCGTTCGCTTCACGGTTACGCGTCTCTATTTGTTCAATGTGATCAAGTTCAAGCTGGCGAATGACAACAACATCAGCAGGCACATCCACAACGTAGCCGACGGGCTCTCCCTCAGCGTCCGCAGCAATAACCGTTCGCAGAGGCTCGTGTCTTTCTAACACATCGAGCAGCGCAAGATTGAGAGCGACAAGATTGACTTGTCCCTTCAGTCGCAGAGCCGCTGGAATGTTATAGGTTGCCGACGGCCCATCGAGCGCATCAAGCGTCCACAGGCCGCGCTGTCCAAATGACAATACGACTTCGTTGTCTTCGCTGTAGCTTGGCTCAACCGATCTTACCGACAAGATCGACTCGATGGCTGCACTCTTATGCATATCTTCAAGGCGCTTCATAAATTAGTTATCTGCTTTATTTCGCTTTCGGCGACCTGCGCCCGCAATAATTGATGGGGCTGGGCTCGCCTTAACCTCAACGAGGTGCGGCGCAAGAGCTCCGGGCGTTGAATGCATGAATAAGTCACGCAAAGCCAGCTCCAGGCCATGCGTCTGTCTTAATTGAGCGATGAGTCGTATTGCTAATAACGAATGCCCACCAATCGCAAAGAAGTTGTCATCCAGCCCCACCTGGGTGTTGTTGGTCACCTCGGCGAACAGCTGACACAGAATCTTTTCGGTCTCGGTGCGTGGCGCCCGATGCTCGGCTAAGTTGCTCACGAGGCCCGGCTCGGGCAGACGGCGCCGATCGAGCTTGCCGTTAGGCGTGAGCGGCAAACTCTCCATC
>JBILJY010000248.1:0-2987 GCA_044376975.1 Burkholderiaceae bacterium
TCCGGCGGTGCATCCTCAGGAAAGTCCTCCAAAACGGGACCATCCAAGCGGGGGAGTAGCGCGAGTGCCTCTCTCAATACGCGAGCCTGAAACTCGGGCTCCTTCGGCGCACCGAAGGGCCGGCCCAGCATGAAAGGCACCCACAAGGCTCGCGGCGCTTTGAGGGCGGCGGTGTGCTCCCTAATAAGACTGATTTGAACGGTAGGTATGCCCTGCTCTTCGAGATAACGGCCGACGGCGCTCACGGCGCACGTACATAACGGTCAAACCGGAGAGAGCACTACCGCATCGACGCCGTCTGCTTTAAGCAAAGCAGCAAGCTCGCGCGCTTTCGCCTCATACTTGGTGATAGGCCAGATCGCCCCCATAAAGGAGTAATGGAAACGCGCGACGGACCCAATATATTTTTGTTCCGCAAGCTCCTTCAAGCGCTCAAGCGGAAACACAACGTTTGCATCTGACTGAAAACCCGAACGATCAAAATTGACGGACACGTGGCTCATCACGAGATCGGCAGAAGCGACATCACCAGGAATCACGCGATAGTCCGTTCCAGACCCCGTCGTGTTGAAAGGAATATCGCTACGTACATGCATACCTGCAGTCGTCACGATCGCGACGCGTCGTTTAGAAAGAGACACCCCTGCGACAAGCGTGGGTGCGCTCATCTCAGGCATCACGTGCAAACGTTCCAAGTGGTGGGCACGTTCGATCTCTAGTAAATCAGCGAGTCGGACCATTTTTTCTCCAATTTTTTTGTAAGAATACTAACGAGATAAAGCACTCATTTCCGCATACAAGTCTGCCTTGCCCTCAAAGCCAATCCCGACTAGAGACGGCAAGGTTACATAACCGTTCTGCACTTTTACACCATCAGGAAAGCCGCCATAAGGCTGGAACAAATCAGGGTAAGACTCGTTGCCGCCCAGACCTAAGCCCGCAGCGATCGCTAAAGACATCTGATGTCCGCCGTGTGGAATACAGCGGGTCGCAGACCAACCATACTCCTTGAGCATTTCTAGGGTACGCAGATATTCAACTAGCCCATAGCTTAGCGCACAATCAAATTGCAGCCAGTCCCGATCTTTACGCATGCCGCCATGGCGAATCAGGTTGCGCGCATCTTGCATGGAAAATAAATTCTCGCCTGTAGCCATCGGATTCTGATAGTGGTTTGCGAGCTCGGCCTGCAACGTGTAGTCGAGAGGATCGCCCGCCTCTTCGTACCAGAACAGGTTGTACGGTGACAAAGCCTTTGCGTAGGCAATCGCAGTCTTTAAATCGAAGCGACCATTCGCATCTACAGCCAAACGTTGGCCTGGACCGAGCAACTTCAGAACAGACTCAATACGCGTACAGTCTTCGGCCAAGGACGCACCACCGATTTTCATCTTGACGACCGAATAACCACGGTCGAGGTAGCTCAACATTTCAGACTTCAGCCCATCTAAATCTTTACCCGGGTAGTAGTAGCCGCCGGCGGCGTATACAAAAACCTTAGGGTCAGCCTTGCCGTTCCCGTAGCGTTCGGCCAGCATCTGATGTAAAGGCTTCTCTTCAATCTTGGCCACCGCGTCCCATACTGCCATATCAATTGTGCCAATCGCGACCGAGCGCTCGCCATGCCCACCAGGCTTCTCGTTACGCATCATGGTTTCCCACACTTTATGGGGGCACAACACGCCACGATCGTCGAGCAAGGTGTCGGGCTTAGCCTCGAGTGCGCGTGGAATAAAACGCTCACGCATTAAGGCGCCTTGGCCGTAACGTCCATTGGAATTAAAACCATAACCAACCACTGGTTTGCCGTCCCGGATCACGTCAGTCACCACGGCGACAAGACTGAGGGTCATTTTAGAAAAATCGATATACGCATTACGAATATCAGATTTAATTGGACGTGTGGACTCGCGGATTTCTACAATTTTCATAACGATGCTTTAAAGTTCAAGTAAGTGAAGAGCCGCCGCAAATTTGTATATTCTGACCAGTGATAGCGGCAGCATTTGAGCCGATCAGATAACGAACAAGTGATGAAATTTCTTGCGGTTCGATCAACCGCCCTATCGGTGGCAATACAGGCGGCGATGCGCTGCGACCTGTCTGTTTCACCATTCCAGTATTCGTTGCGGCGGGTGAGACAACGTTCACGGTCACCCCCGCGCGCACCACCTCGGAAGCCCAACTGCGGGCTAAAGCATTCAATGCGGATTTAGTGGCTGCGTACTGACTGCGTCCGGCAACTCCTGCCGAAACGCGACTGCCGATCAACACCACTCTTCCAAACTGCTGCTCTACCATCCGAGGAATTAAATGATTTCCAATTGCGCTCGCTGCAGCAACATGCACCTGCCACATAACCTCGAAATCCTCTGGGGATAAGTTCCCAAGCCGAGCGACGCGCAGCAAGCCAGCGGCGTGCACAAACACACCAATCGAAGCACAAGCGGCAGCAACCTCCTGCGCCGCCAAGGCATCACGCAGATCCACAGCATGCGACACAAAGCGCTCATGACTGATCGATGCGGGCAATACGTCTAGACCATGCACCATCCAGCCTTCCGCCAGCAAGTCCTGGGCAATCGCACAACCCAACCCAGAACTTGTTCCAGTCACTAGCGCACTGAATTTACTGCGCACGTATATTGGCCTCTTTAATAATGGTTTGCGACATATTCATATCAGCCTTTTGAAACTTGGCAAAATCAGCGGCCGTACCCGGATCAACAATCAATCCTTGCTCAACAAGCTTCTTAGCCATGTCACCCTTTAGTGCTGCTAAGGACTCAGCGCTCAACTTGTTAACAACGGCAGCTGGCGTACCGGCTGGCGCCCACAGTCCATACCAACTGTAGAACTCATACCCCGGAACAGACTCTGAAACTGCTGGAATATTAGGCATGCTGCTGAGTCGATCTTTTGACGTGACTGCAATGACTTTTAGTTTGCCGGCTTTGGCGAACGGCTGGGAACCCAAAATTGGATCG
>JBILJY010000084.1:0-10601 GCA_044376975.1 Burkholderiaceae bacterium
CTTCCGATCTATTGAGGCGGGGACCCGCCTTCATCATCTGGCCCGGCAACTGACGGCCCATCATTTTTTCAACCATCTGGGCCACGGCAATTAACTTCTCGAGGTCGATCCCTGTCTCGTAACCGCATTCGTGCAACAAGTACACCAAGTCTTCGGTACAAATGTTGCCCGTTGCACCCGGTGCAAACGGACAGCCACCCAAACCGGCAATGGAAGACTCGTATTCCGTCACGCCAAGCTTCAAGCCGTTCATCACGTTGGCTAAGCCTACGCCGCGGGTGTTGTGAAAGTGCAAAGCAATATGCACATCAGGAAACTTGTTACGTACCGCATCCACGGTACGGGTCACCACTGGCGGGGTGGCCATGCCGGTGGTGTCACCAAAGCCAATACGGCGAACGCCGTAGGAGTGGTAGGCACCGACGATCTTCAGAATATTTTCGATGGGCACATCGCCTTCGAAGGGACAGCCAAAGGCGGTGGCCAAACCACCGTGCATCTTGATCCCCCATTGCTCCGCAATCGGCACAACTTGCGCGAAGTCGGCGATCGCTTCATCAATGGTCTTGTTCAGGTTAGTTTTGCAGTGGCTTTCGCTTGCAGAGATGAAACCGACCATGACATCGGCCTTAGCAGCTGCGGCGCGCTCCGCACCGCGGGCATTGGGCACGAGCACTGCGATTTCTTTACCAGGCTTGCGCTGTATCTGCGCCAGTACATCGGCTGCATCAGCGAGTTGCGGCAAGGCACGGGGTGACACGAACGACGTTGCTTCTACACTTGATATGCCCGCATCGATCAAGGCATCGATGACGGCGACCTTGTCTGCAGTTGGGATGAATTCACGCTCAGCCTGGAAACCGTCGCGGGTACCTACCTCAGTAATTTTTACAAAAGTTTTGCTCATCGTTCGTCTCTCTTTTGCTTTTTAACGGTAAATGTTGAAGTTGTTGTCTAGAATATTTTTTTGATTAAATGATTTTACGCCTAGATAGTTCAGCAATCGCCGTTGCCGTCAAACCAATTTCCTTAAAAACAGCGGCATTGTCCGCACCTAAATCTGGTGGAGGGCGATGCACCACACAAGGCTCGTCCGTGAACTTGATCGGAAACCCGAGCACATCCATCGCGCCATGGGTAGGATGTTCAATCGTCAGGCGCATCTGCTGATGCTTAGTCTGCGGATCTTCAAACACTTCACCCAGGTTCAATACCCGACCACAAGGCACACCCGCCTCGTTTAAGCGGGCGATCCAGTGCGCAATCGGCTGCTGTTTGATCTTGGCGTTCAACTCGGCATTAATCAAGGCACGGTTTTCAAAACGCAAGGCATTGGTTTTGAACTCTGCCCGTTCGCGCAAGTGGCTTAGCTCAAGCGCATCAATCAACTTTAGATAAAAGGTATCGTTGCTCGGTGCAATCGCCACTTGTCCGTCGGCGGCCTCAAACAAGCCATACGGTGAAGCGAGGGCATGGTCATTGCCTGTGCGCAACGGCAACTTGCCGGTCGCAAAATAATTCGCTGCGAGAAAAGCCAACATGCTTGTCATACTGTCTGTCAGGGCGGTGGTCACTTCTTCGCCCTGCCCGGTGCGCGCACGGCGCACCAGCGCGGCCAGAATCCCCATTGCAGCATAAGACCCTGCCACCAGATCCGAAATCGGCGGTGCCGCGCGCATAGGCGGTTGATCAGCCGCACCATTGACACTCATGAAGCCGCTCATGGCCTGCGCGACGAAATCAAAGGATGGTCGGTCCGCATACGGACCATCGAGACCGAACCCCGTCACATTGCAGCTGATCAAATCAGGTTTGATTTGAGCAAGCGCTTCGCGACCAAAACCCATTTTGTCCATGATGCCAGGCCGGAAGTTATTGACCACCACGTCCGCTGTGGCCAGTAACTTGCGCAAGATATCTTTGCCTTCGCTTGAACGCAGATCGAGCGTAATCGAACGTTTGTTGCGGTTAAACGAGGCAAAATAAAACGAGTACCCGTTCGGCGCCTCACCTTGCTTGCGAACCGGATCGCCCTCGTCCGGGTCCTCGATCTTGATGACCTCGGCACCCATGTCAGCCAGAAACATCGTGCAGAAGGGGCCAGACAAAATACGGGTCAAGTCAACGACACGAATCCCTTGAAGCTGCATAGCGGCGGTGAACCCTATTTAAGCTAGAGAACCTGCGCCACACCTGCGGCATGCGCCTGCTCATCCGCATGGTAGGACGAGCGCACCATGGCGCCCACCGCTGCATGATGAAAGCCCATGGCATACGCTTCACGCTCAAACATCTTGAACGTATCGGGATGCACATAGCGCAACACGGGCAAGTGGTGCTCCGACGGTTGCAGATACTGTCCAATCGTCAACATCTCGACGTCATGTGCTCGCATGTCGCGCATCACCTGCAAAATTTCTTCGTCGGTCTCGCCCAGCCCAAGCATCAAACCCGACTTGGTTGGTGTGCCAGGATGACGCTTCTTGAACTCTTGTAAGAGTTTGAGTGAATGCAGATAATCAGAACCAGGGCGCGCTTGTTTGTACAGACGCGGCACCGTCTCCATGTTGTGATTCATCACATCGGGCGGTCCACCGTCCAGGATCTCAAGCGCGCGGTCTAGGCGACCACGGAAATCTGGCACCAAGACTTCAATCTTGGTCGTTGGGGACAACTCACGAACCTTCTGAATACATTCCACAAAATGCCCTGCCCCGCCGTCGCGCAAATCATCGCGGTCCACAGAAGTGATCACCACGTAGTTGAGCTTCAGTGCTGCAATGGTGCGCGCGAGGTTAACGGGCTCATCGACATCCAGGGGGTCGGGGCGGCCATGACCCACATCGCAAAACGGGCAGCGGCGTGTGCACTTATCACCCATGATCATGAAGGTAGCCGTGCCTTTACCGAAACATTCGCCGATATTTGGACACGAGGCCTCTTCGCACACCGTGTGCAAGTTGTGTTCGCGCAAGATGCGTTTGATGTCATAGAAGCGTGAACCAGCCGGCGCCGCTTTGACACGAATCCACTCTGGCTTCTTTAAACGTTCAGCCGCGATCACCTTGATCGGGATACGAGAAGTCTTGGCTTGCGCCTTTTGCTTTTGCGTCGCGTCGTAGGGCGCAGCAGTCGTATCGGTAGAGGCCGAAGGTGGGATGGTTGTCGACATAAATTGTCAGGGCACTTCGTAGCTAAACGTTGCGCCGCCAAGAGTAAAGGGATAACCCTATTCTACCCGCTGGAGAGCCGCAAGCCACATTGGCCAGCGATTTGTGTGGCTAATGCTTGCGCGACATCATCCCAGGGGGCACGCGCGCCCACATCAACCATATTGATGGTCTGCAATCCCGCATATCCGCAGGGGTTAATGCCCTCAAACGGTGTCAAATCCATATCGACGTTTAACGCGACGCCGTGATACGTACAGCCATTGCGCACCTTGATACCTAACGCCGCAATTTTGGCGAGCGTATCGCCGACGGGGACATAGACTCCGGGCGCGCCGTCTTTGCGACAGGCGTGCTGCACGCCAAAACCAGCAAGGGTTAGGATCACCGACTCTTCAATCTCGTTGACCATCTGCTTGATGTAGCGCCCAGAGCGTTTGAGATCTGCCAGGATATAGACCATGACTTGCCCAGGGCCGTGATAAGTCACTTGCCCTCCACGATCCGTCTGAATGACCGGAATCTTGCCAGGGTTCAGTAGGTGCTCAGGCTTGCTAGCCTGACCGAGCGTGTAGACCGGCGTGTGTTCAACTAGCCACAGCTCGTCCGCGGTCTCCGGTGTGCGCACTTGCGTGAACTCTCGCATCGCGCGCCAGACAGGCTCATATTCAGACGGGCGTGACCACACCCGCGACACTACAACACCACCGAAACCAGCGGGTGTGCGTGCAGTGCGCGATACAGATTGTCGAGTTGCTCGCGCGAGGTTGCATTGATCGTGAACGTCAACCCCATGTAATTTCCTGCCTTACTCGGGCGCATCTCAACCGTAGCCGGATCAAAAGCAGGATCATATTCGCGTACCAGATCTGACAGGACTTGCGCTAATTCAGGCGTCTGTTTTCCCATCACTTTGATGGGAAACGCAGACGGGTACTTGATCAGCGATTCTTGTTCAGGCGCGGTCATGTTTACAGAGCAGCAATGCGCGCATCGTAAGCAGCACGCAGCTTCTGGAATACTGGGCCAGGTTTGCCAGCGCCAACGGGCTTTCCATCGAGCTGCACAATGGCCAGCACTTCGCGGGTCGCCGAAGACATCAGGATTTCATCTGCGGCCTGAACTTCTTCTTGCTTGACCACACGCAACTCAAAAGGAATGCCGGCTTCTTTGCAGAGCTCTTCCAGCAAGCCATAACGGATGCCTTCAAGCACGAGGTTATCTTTTAGGGGAGCAATCAGTTTGCCCTGCTTGATCACCCAAATATTGCACGACGCGCCCTCGGTGAGGTTGCCATTACGGAACTGGATGACCTCATCGACGCCCGCATCGACTGCCGCTTGCTTCGCCAACACGTTACCGAGCAAAGACACGGACTTAATGTCGCAATGCAACCAGCGCTCATCAGGGATGCTCACGGAGGTTAAGCCTTTCTCGCGGACAGCCGCAGTCGGTGGGGTCATTGGTGCCACCATCGCAAAAACAGTCGGCTCCACGGGCGGCACGGGGAATGCATGGTCGCGTTTCGCGACACCACGCGTCACCTGGATATAGACCATGCTGGTGGGCTCAGCGTTGCGATCGGTCAGCTCTTTAACCAAGGCCTCCCATTGCGGCTTGGTCATTGGATTTTGAATCCGCAACTTTGCGAGACTGCGCTCAAGACGCGCCAAATGCTGCGCCATGCGGAAGGTCTTGCCTTTGTAAATCGGCACGACCTCGTAAATACCATCACCAAAAATAAAACCACGATCGAGCACCGAAATCTTTGCCTCAGACAACGGGCCAAAGACACCGTTCACATAGACGGTTGGATTGCCCGAGACACCTTGAATCAACATGTTCTGCACCATTTTTGTTCTGCTCGCTTGTTCGATCGATTGATGAAAAATTATTCAGACTTACGGAACCACAACTTTACTGTGTCGACAGTTCGGCCCACAAAGCCCGCACGCTCGACCGCCTCAAGTACCTCAAGCGGTTCTGAACGCAACAGCTTGTTATCCAACATCAGGGTGAGCGTGCCGACCTTCTCGCCCGCACCGAGTGGCGCGAGCAAAGGATCAGGACGCTTGGCAATCGGCTTGACGTCGCCCGCACGCCCGCGTGGTACGGTCACCCACAAAGGATTCGACACGCCGAGTTTGGCTTCATCGGTTTTACCTTGCCAGACACGCGCTTCAACAGCCGGCTGTGACTTATCAAAAATCTTGATCGTCTCAAAGTTCTGGAACGTCCAGTTCAAGATCTTGAGGCTTTCTTCCGCGCGCGTGGCCATGCTGTCAGAACCCACCAACACGGTAATCACACGCCGATCACCACGCTTCGCGGTCGCAACCAGGCAGTAGCCCGCGGCATCGGTGTGGCCCGTCTTCATGCCATCGACTGACGGGTCAGCCCACAACAAGCGATTACGGTTGGACTGCTTGATCTTGTTATAGGTGAACTCGCGCATCGAGTAGTACGGAAAATAGTCGGGATGATCGTTGATCATGCGACGCGCAATGATGGCCAAATCACGCACTGTGGTGACGTGCTCGGGATCAGGCAAACCGGTTGAATTCTTGAACACGGTATTGACCATGCCCATACGTGCCGCTTCTTTGTTCATGTTGTCAACAAAGGCAGCCTCACTACCCGACACGGCTTCGGCGAGGGCCACCGATGCATCGTTGCCTGACTGAATAATCACACCCTTTAAGAGCTCGTCGACTGTCACAGGCTTGCGTGGCTCAATGAACATGCGCGAACCACGGGTTTTCCAGGCGACCGTCGACACGTTCGCTTGCTGCTCG
The DNA here is from genome assembly GCA_044376975.1 of Burkholderiaceae bacterium. Lineage (GTDB taxonomy): Bacteria > Pseudomonadota > Gammaproteobacteria > Burkholderiales > Burkholderiaceae_B > Zwartia. Next base: position 5,966 of record JBILJY010000084.1, read on the forward strand.
AGCGTTAAGCGCTTTTCTTTGATCGCCGTGAAAGCCAGATAGGCCGTCATGATTTTAGTCAGCGAAGCCGGCTCAACTTTTTGATCGGCGTTAGAAGAAGCCACCACCTGTCCGCTTGTCACATCAACGGTAATCCAGGCGCGTGCCGCAATAGTCGGCGCAGGTACGCTCGACATCTCGCCGACTTGCACGGGGGTCAGAGGTGACGGTGTCTTGGCCGATACGGCAGCCTCGGAGGGTGCTGGTTTGGCTGGGGCGGCGGGCTCGCCCTTGCCTTTGGGCGCGGGCTTAGTTGCCGGGGTCGACGCGTTCTGGGCATAGACTTGAGGCGAACCGAGTGCCAACGACAGCACCACAGCTGCGCCTGCAAGCGTCAAAGCGCTTACGCGCAAGGCGCCACGGACTGCTAAAAATAAAGGCTCGGACATGGCTGAGGTCTTCAAACAACGTAACAACCTCATTATAGGCATTCCAATTCAGCGCGCTAGGGCAATGCCTTTAATCTTGTCTGTACTAATTGTCTTAGTACGAGCAGCTTGCCGTGAAAGAAATGACCCGCCTCGGGGATGACCACGACTGGCATCCCTAGCGGACGCGCCCACTCCATCACTTCGGATAAAGGAACAACTTCGTCGTTCTCTCCATGAATCACAAGTGCATCTTCAGGCGCTTTGGCCTCATTGTGACGAAAACGCAGGGCGGCAGAGCCCGTCAAAATGACAATGTTCGGTAAGTTTTTCTGTAATTTCTCCCACTGGGCATACAGCTGCACGCCAATGGATGTACCAAAAGAGAACCCACCTAACACCCACGGCTTGGCGGCAATCTCGGGGTAACGCACCCGAAACTGCTCCACCAGAGCAGCCATATCTTGTAGTTCCCCTTTGCCATGGTCAAACGTCCCCCCCGAAGTGCCGATTCCACGGAAATTAGGGCGTATCGCGAGCAGTCCCTGCTGGACGCAGGCACGCGCCAGGGTGGTCACTACTTTGTTATCGCGCGTCCCGCCCTGTGAAGGGTTGGGGTGCAAAATCAAGGCCCAACCAGTGGGGGCACTATCGGGCCAATCGAGCGCGCAGTCGATGACACCAGCTAAGCCGTCAAAAGTGGTCGTTTCAGTATGTGCGGACATAAATCTACTAAGGTTTCAAAAAAGGGGTGAGCCATTGTGCCATTTGTTCGGCAGCCTGATCTGTCGCCAGCCGCAGGGCCTGCGCCCCGCCCGTGGCATCTTGCGAGGTCGCTGGCACCTTGATGTCAATCAGTTTTTGCGCCACGACGCGGTTATTACGCAGTAAGACCGCCTGCATGATCAGCACACCGTGGCTCGCTTTACCATCCGGCGCAAACAGTTGCTCAAAACTCTGCAGATTCAAACGCAACTGGGGAGCATCACCCCCAATGCCTTGCTCCAGCACCGCGCCTTGCAGCGACAGTCGCGCCATCAGCCGCTGGGTGACAAGCTGCGCCGGCGGGGCCGCCCAACGATAAGTTGAAAAACCTTGAGGCTGCCCGCTCTCACCCACACGCCAGATCACCGTCGTATCATTGAGCAAGGCCGAAGCCGTCACGGGTGCCAATAACAACGGTCGGTGCGCAGGTAAATTCCCCACAGGTGCAGACAGCCCTGCCCCCAAGTCAAGCTGTCGGGGCGCACGCACCTCACCGCCACCCACTGAGCAGCCGGTTACCGCAGCCAACACGGTCAAGATCGCTGATATCTTTAGCCAGAATGTACGCATGATTTCCCTTTACGGCGCAGTTGAGCCAAAACCTGCAAACCCCGGCTCACCCGGGCCTGGTACCACACGTGGTGGCCCAAAAATAAATGACTGTGGCGACTGCCCAAATTGGCGCACGGTACGCGTCAGCGTGCGCGATGCATCCACCACGCTAGATGACAGCAAAGACAAGTCCGGCAGCGTCGTCGCGTTCACTTTCGCAATCGCCTCTTGGGCCGACCGCGTCAAGATACTGATATCGGCCATTGCTCCATCGAGTCGGCGTGTCAGCAACACGATGCCATCATCCATGCGCCGCGTCATCGCAGTGACGCCATCAACCATTTCGGGAATCTTTTTTAATCCGGGCTCAAGCAGTTTGGCCGATTGATTAAGCTGGGTCGATAACTCGGCAACGTTCTTCATCGTGGTCTGTAGTGACTCAATATTCTGATCGCTCGTGATTTTTTCAATCTGATCCATGATGCGGTCCAGCGCGGGCAAGACCTCATCGCTTTGCGCTTGCAAACGCTCTAGAAAGCTTGGGCGAATCGGAATGTCATGAATATTATCGGCGGACGAAACCAAGCGCTTCTTGGACTTCCCGTCGTCACGCAGTTCGACGTTAGAAATTCCTGTGACTCCAGCCGTCACGATCTCGGCCCAGCTCGATTCGGTGAGCGGTGTGTTGGGATCCACACCAATCAAAATTCGAACCTGTCCAGGCTTGTCAGGCATAAAGCGTAGCGATTGCACGCGACCCACTGGCACGCCCTGATAACGCACGGCCGACTGCACCGACAGACCCGTGACAGGTGAACTTGCAACGAGCTCGTAAGGTAAGAGTGGCACGTTCTTCTTGCTGACCCACACGGCGCCAATCGCGCCTGCGATCACCAGTAGTAAAGTAAACAATCCCGCAAGCAATGCGTGACTACGGTTTTCCATGATTCACATCCTTGGCGGCAGTCGCCCCGAGCGCACGTACACCGCGCTCACTATGAAAAAAGGCCTCAATAAAGGGGTGTTTGGTTGCCATCACCGCCTCAAGAGAACCCTCAACTAACACTTTCTTTTCAGCCAAGACCGCAACGCGCGAAGCCAAGGCACCAATCGTATCTAGGTCGTGCGTCACCATCACGACAGTAAAGCCTAATTCACGATGCAGCACACGAATCAGTTCCACAAATTCATCTGCGCGTTGCGGGTCGAGCCCGGCTGTGGGTTCATCCAGAAACAATAGCTCCGGGTCCAGCGCCAGCGCACGGGCCAGTGCCACACGCTTAATCATGCCACCCGATAAATCCGACGGCATCAAACCTGCATCGCGCTCTGTCAACCCCATCCAGCTCAACCGCATCAGCACCACATCGCGGATCAAGGCTTCAGGCAGGTGATGTAATTCGCGCAAGGGCAAGGCAATATTATCGAATACTGGCAACGCAGAAAACAGCGCGCCCGCCTGAAACAACATCCCCCAGCGGTGTGTGAGGGCAATACGATCCTGCCCTGTGTAATCGTGCACAGGTCGACCAAAGACCTTCACCACGCCCTCGCGCGGACGATCTAGCCCCAGGATCTGCCGCAGCAGTGTTGTCTTACCAGACCCTGAGCCACCCACCAGTGCGAGGATCTCTTTCGGGTAGATATCCAGACTTAAGTCCTGATGCACAACGTGTGTACCAAAGGCAGTCGTGAGATGCTGAACCGAGATGATGGGGGTCGCCGTCATATTCCCATCTCGTTAAAGAGGATGGCATACAAGGCATCGATCAGGATCACGCCCGTAATCGCCGTCACCACCGAGGCAGTCGTACCGCGTCCCAGACTTTCAGTGTTTGGTTTGATACGCAGTCCAAAATGACACGCCACCAAGGCAATCCAGGCACCAAACGTAATCCCTTTGATGACACTGATCCAATAATTTTTGATGCCAATCGCATCGGGAAGTTGGCCGAAGAACCACTGAATCGTTAGCCCTAGTTGGAATTTAGCCGCGATCATCCCACCGATCAACGCCATGGCATCGGTCCAAAGCACTAACAGCGGCATCGCAATCGCTAGGGCAATGACACGCGGCAAAATCAACCGCTGCCCGTGCGAGATCCCCATCACTTCCATCGCATCGAGCTCTTGCGTGACACGCATCACGCCAATCTGCGCGGTGATCGACGAGCCTGAGCGCCCCGCCACCAGAATTGCCGCGAGAATTGGCCCAAGCTCTCGGACCGTCGTAACACCCAACAGTTTGACGATGAACTGCCCCACCCCAAACACCGCAAGCTGTTGTGCAGAGAGGTACGACAGCACGATGCCAATTAAAAAACCAACAAGTGCCGTGATACCGAGCGCCTGCGCCCCCACGCGATACACCTGCGCCGAGATTTCGCGCCAGGGGCCGCGAGAGGGTCGCATGAGGAGACGACCAAAATCACCCATAAACGTGCCAAGCATTCGTAGCAAGCCCAAGCCATGCTCCGCCGCGACAAACACGCCAAATCCGATGCTACGCACCCAGCCAAGTAGATCGTTTGGTTGTGCTGCAGATGATGGTTCAACGGGATATTCAGCCAGCACATCAAACAGTGCGCGCTGGCTATCTGTCAGCTGTATGCCCGCAGGCAATGCTGCGCCCCAACGCTTCCAGAGCAATTGCGCACCCACTGCGTCGAACTTGGTGATGCCGGTCAGATCCCAGACCATGCTGGGTTGCACACGGGCGAGCAACGCGATGCGCCTCTGGACTTCACCCGAAAAGGCGAGGGCCTGCACATTCCAATCCCCGCTTAGACGGCAGCACTTGTCGTCTAAGACGACCAACCTGCCCGCCAGCGAAGAAGTCGAACTAAGTGTCATGCAAAGGATACGGAATCCATAAAGTACCCCCATCATAAATCACCCCGTAAAATCAGGTG
>JBILJY010000249.1:0-2979 GCA_044376975.1 Burkholderiaceae bacterium
AGTCGGTGTAAATGCAGTTTGAATGGATTCACGGAGATATCTAGACTCACATCTCCTTGCACAAGCCGCCAACCCTTCAGTGCGCCTTTGAGCGGCTCGAGGATCGCTTCGCCTATCGCCTCTGGCCTAGCAAGCAACACTTCTGCATGCGCACGCGCTCGTGCGCCGGGCAGAATATCTGCGGCAACAGCTTCGGGGCGACCGCAGCGAATCCGAAACACGCCAGGCGCATGCGGTTCAACCACGAGTCTCATTCCCGCACCTGCATCGAATACGAGCTTGGTGGGCAAGGTATCGACTAGTTTGAGTAAATCTAGGTGCATGTTTAGCGCGTGGGTGTAAAAGCGACCAAAGGCGCTATTTTGACGGATTTAAGTATTTTAAATTATGAAACTGGCTTAAATCTGACTAATTTTGTCAATTATATCGGTTTCCAATGGCAGAGGTTCAGCATTTAGGGTTGCCGCGACCAAATCTCCCGCCAAACTTGACCAGGTTAGCCCGCGCGATGCGAGTCCTGTAACGGCCCAAAGGCCCGCATCTTGGCCTACAGCACCCACCGCAGGAAGGCGTCCGGGCAACACGGCTCGCCAGCCTGCCCACCCTAAGGTTGCGCCATGACCAGCCTGCTCTTGCAATCGCTCCGTACCTAGCAGGCCTTCAGCCCGCTTTAAATTTTCTCTCGCCCCAGCGTCAGTGACAGAGACCAGCTCGGCCCCGTGTAAATAGCTACTTCCCGTGACGCAATAGCCATCCACAGCCGGAAGTACATAGCCATCACCCGACACAATACAACGCGGCCCACCCGCGAGGAGACTCTCTGGAACGTAGGTCACCTCGCCCCCCAACCTATGCATCCTACGTAAGCGCGCATGCTCAGACAGCAGCCCGCTAGCACTCAGAATATCTTGCGTCGCATGCCCAGCAGCGACCACCACCACACGGGACTCCTCGAACACCTCACCCGCAGCATCCAATACTTGCCAAACCTCGCCGCGCCGCACGATACGCTGAACTCGCCTCGTACGTCGCAAAATGTTAGGGCCGTTGAGCAACTGGTTGAGGAACGATTCGGGCTGTACACGCACGGCCATCGGAAAATAAATGCCGCCGCGCTGCAAATGGATGCCTGCGATCGCACTTGCCTGGCTTGCATCGACGAATGTTGCCCAAGCCTCGGGTAGGTTCAAGCCTGCAACCACAGATTCTAGGTCCACAATTCGCCCGGACGTTCGCGATAACTGCAACGCACCACAGCAATCAAACGCCTCGCGCGTCAAATGACCCCAGCGCCGATGTCCGAGCAAGGTCCCCGCCCGTGACAGCCGCGCACGGATATCATCCTCGCGGGTAAGCATCGGAGTTAGTGCCGCCGCGAGATGTCCTCGGTGTGGCGTTTGTTCGGCTCCACTGGCCTCGTACACGGTCACAGCCCAGCCCCGCAGAGACAGCGCGTGCGCAACACCTGCACCAGCGAAGCCTGCGCCCACGATAACAGCGTGCTGGTGGCCTGCATTAGGCACCGACGAAACAGCCGATTGCGCGCCCTCACCGCGTGACCACACGCCCCCTTGAGTTATGCCCTGTCCCCAGAGCGCTGACGCTTGCCCACTAAAATTTTCAAGTGGCTTAGCCGCTGACATCAATGGCCTGACAAGCTTGCCTCCCGGCGCTAACAGTCGTGTCGACGCAGCAAGCAATGGCTCAAGCTTTAGATCAGGATAGTCACGCGCCTCGGGAGGAAACACGACGGCGTCCGCACGGGCCGATACGCGTCCCAACATGATCGAGGCATCACCGACAGCCAAGGTTAGCGTCACACACAACCCCTCAAACTCGAGACGGTGCACACCCAAGAGATTCAACGGCCATGCATCAACAAGCGCCTGTACAAACGGCGTTATGTCTGCAGGGCATGTTTGCAGTAAGCGCGCTCGAAGCTCTTGGGCTGGGCAAAGTTCAGGTAGCAGGCCAACAACGTGGAGACGTCGGCTCCTCTGTGACTCTCGACGCCACGCCTGCCAAAGGTGTAAAAACAGATGCCCTTCGCCAAAGGCAGTGTCAATAATGGTGTAGTCGCTGCGGCCGAGCCAAACTTGAGGCACTCCAAGCGCAGCAAATACAGCAGCAAAGGACGTCATCAGGGTCGCAGGGCGCGACGCAAAATTTTCCCGACATTACTTTTGGGAAGCTCTGTCAGAAACTCAATCGTACGCGGACATTTATAGCGACTGAGTTCACGCGCGCACCATTCTTGTACAGCGTCTTCGCTCAGCAACGGATCCAAGGGGACGACGAACAGCTTCACCGCCTCACCCGTTGAGCTGTCCGGCACACCGACTGCCGCACATTCCAACACACCCGGATGGCTAGATACGACGGCCTCGACCTCGCTGGGGTACACATTAAAACCAGACACCACAATCAAATCTTTTTTTCGATCAACCAAGAACACGTAACCCTGAGCGTCTATATAGCCAATGTCCCCTGTCCGGAAAAATCCATCTGAGGTCATTGCTGTGTCTGTCTCTTTTTGTGCATTCCAGTAGCCTCGCATGACTTGGGGTCCTCGCACAGCAATTTCACCACGCTCACCCGTCGCAACCGGCATGCCTTGCTCGTCAACAATACAAATCTCTGTGGATGGCAATGGCAACCCGATACTGCCAGAGTAAGCCAAGGCATTCGTCGGATTGGCCGAGACCACCGGAGAGGTCTCGGATAAGCCGTATCCTTCAATTAAGGGGCGTCCCGTCACAGCAACCCAGCGCTCTGCGACAGCCTGCTGAATCGCCATGCCACCCCCGAAAGCTAGACGTAAGGGCCGGAAATCAAGCTTCGCGAATTGTGCTTCATTGAGTAAGGCATTGAACAACGTGTTCACACCAGGAAACACGTGTGGCGGGTCTTTGCGCCACGCATACAGCAATGACGCACGATCACGCGGGTTAATCACCAAAACGCTTTTCATGCCCGCGT
>JBILJY010000250.1:0-2954 GCA_044376975.1 Burkholderiaceae bacterium
TGCATTATGCGTCGTCACCAAGCGCTGCAAGCATTTCTGCTTGGTGCTCAGCAATCAGGGCGCCGGTCACCTCGCTTAGATCACCTTCCATGATATTACCTAGCTTATAGAGCGTGAGATTGATTCGGTGATCCGTCAAGCGACCCTGCGGAAAATTGTAGGTGCGTATGCGCTCAGACCGATCGCCTGTTCCCACAAGGCTCTTGCGCGTTGCCGCCTCCTTGTCGTGTCGCTCTCGCTGCACTTTATCCTTTAGCCGAGCTGCAAGTACTTGCATCGCCTTATCTTTATTTCGATGCTGTGAACGATCGTCTTGGCACTCTACGACCAAGCCCGTTGGCAAGTGCGTAATGCGCACAGCAGAATCCGTTTTGTTGATGTGTTGGCCGCCTGCGCCACTTGCGCGGAACGTATCAATCCGCAGTTCGCTCGGATTAATCACGATTTCTGTTGCGGCATCAGCTTCAGGCATAACGGCTACCGTGCATGCAGAAGTATGAATCCGACCCTGTGCCTCGGTTGCAGGCACGCGCTGCACGCGGTGCGCGCCCGATTCAAACTTTAAACGGCCATAAGCACCCTCACCGTCGAGACGGACAATGACTTCTTTATAGCCACCAAGTTCAGAGGGGCTTTCAGACATCAGTTCCACTTTCCAACCTTGCTGCTCTGCATAGCGGGTGTACATGCGCAGCAGATCTCCAGAAAAAAGTGCGCTCTCATCTCCGCCAGTACCCGCTCGAATTTCTAAAAATACACTGCGTCCATCATCAGGGTCGCGTGGCAAAAGCTGTAACTGCAACTCGGCGCCCAGCTTTTCGATGCGGGCTTTGCAATCCTCAATCTCATCTAACGCCATCGCCTTCATCTCGGGATCTTCGAGCATTTCGCGCGCGCCGGCTAGATCCGACTCCGCCGACTCAAATGCCTCAAACGCTTTCACGACGGGCTCAAGCTCGGAACGCTCACGCGACAACTTCCGAAACTGATTCATATCGTTTGCCGCATCGGGCTCTGCCAATAGAGCATCGAGCTCAACCAATCTTCGGGACAAATGCTCTAAGCGAGAGCGCATTGAAGGTTTCATAAATGTCGTTTAACTATTTTATTAAGGGGGTGCACAGACAAGTGCAAGTCGGGCGCAAGAGCGCAATTGATACAGCGTCGCTAACGCCGATCAGTACCCGAAGGAAACAAACGTGGCAGCCAATGCAACAGCTCTTGGCGCTCAGTCACATCGCTCTGGTTCAGCGCGGTCATGGTCCCATGCAGATATTTTTGCGTTAGACCATGCGCTAGCTGCTCTAGCACGGCCTCGGGAGACTCACCCTTGGCCAACAGTCGTTTAGCGCGTTCAAGTTCGAGGGCTTGAATCGACTGAGCTGTCGACTGTAAATCGCGAATAACAGGGACGTTGGCACGTACCTGCATCCAGTGCATAAAGTTTCTTACGCGGGCGTCGATGATCGCTTCTGCCTGAACGACCGCTGCCCGTCGCGCATCGGTACCACTTTGCACCACTGCGCCTAAATCATCTACAGAGTAGAGATAGATATCATCAAGTTGCGCGACTTCTGGTTCAATGTCGCGCGGCACAGCCAAGTCCACCATCACCATCGGCTTGCGTTTACGCTGACGCGTTGCACGCTCAACCATTCCTAAACCAAGCAACGGCAAAGTACTAGCGGTACAGGACACGACAACATCAAACTGCGCCAACCGATCTGGCAAGTCTGCTAAACGCATTGTGTTGGCAGAAAAACGATTCGCCAGATTTTCAGCGCGTTCAAGGGTTCGATTAGCGACAACAATTGACGTTGGTTGCCGCGCCGCGAAGTGCGTTGCGCAAAGCTCAATCATTTCGCCAGCACCAATGAACAACACTTTGCACTGAGCTAGATCGCCAAACACACGCTCGGCTAAACGTACAGCGGCTGCAGCCATCGACACCGAATGTGCACCAATGGCCGTGGTTGAACGCACCTCTTTCGCTACTGAGAAGGTGCGCTGAAACAATTGATGCAGTAAGGTCCCTAGCGCACCAGCCTCTTCGGCGGCGCGCACGGCGTCTTTCATTTGACCGAGGATTTGAGGCTCGCCCAAAACCATTGAATCCAGTCCACTTGCCACTCTAAATGCATGACGCACCGCTTCGTCGCGACCATGTAGATACACGTGCGGCGCTAGCGCACCGGCTTCGATCTTGTTGAAGTCGGCCAGCCAGCTTGGCAGCTGATCCGCCACATGAGGCTCCGCCGCGCAGTAAAGCTCCGTGCGATTACAGGTAGATAGGATCGCCGCTTCTTTGACTGCACCACCAAACGCTTGCCGCAACGCATTAAGCGCTGGCTGCACAAGATCTTCGGGCAGGGAAACACGCTCGCGCACCGAGACTGGAGCCGAGACATGGTTTAAACCCAACGCGACAACGCTAACCGACATGAATGCAGTGGCTGAGAGTTAATTAGGGGTAAGACGTAAATGATTTTGTCATTATAGGACGCAGAGGAGGAGTACCCATGCGTTTAAACTTAAAAGTCCTTACAGGTACCCTACTATTTTTGAGGCAGTTTGTTAAATTTGGCCCCAGTTAGGCCCAAGACACCTGAGCAAGCCAATTCCCATGGGGTTAGCCTACGCTTTTACTGCACAAAACACCGACCCCCGATGCGGTCAAAGACTTACAAACTATTAGCCTAGTCGCGGACAGCGCTAACACGTAGCCCACCAAGATGCTTGTCCAAGAGCGCGACTTCTCTGGTGCGATTCTGAAACGGACCAATGCAAAGTTAGACTGAGCGGGCCTTGATAAATTGGTGTATCATTTCGCCCTTCAGATGGCCCGGTAGCTCAGTCGGTAGAGCAGAGGATTGAAAATCCTTGTGTCGGTGGTTCGATTCCGCCCCGGGCCACCACTGAAATCATAGAAACCCTAGCGTTCGCGCTGGGGTTTT
>JBILJY010000251.1:0-2952 GCA_044376975.1 Burkholderiaceae bacterium
CCATTGGAGTGCAATGTGGTCTACCAGTGAGCAAGCGCCGGGCAATCCGTATAGTTTCATGTCTGTATTCCTTGATGAAGATGTCAGAAGCATACCTCTAAGTAATCAGCGCGTGGCTCTCGATCGCCCATAAGAATTGCTTTAGTCGAAACAGGGCAAAAAATTGGGAAAAGGTTAACATCGCGCTATCTTATTCACTCCGTTTTATACAAGAGGATTCGCGCATGAGCCGCCCATTTCGTATCGCAGTGCTGCCTGGTGATGGTATTGGTAAAGAAGTGATGCCCGAGGGCTTGAAGGTCCTGAAAACCGCAGCCGACAAGTTTGGTTTGAATTTGGAATACCGTCACTTTGAATGGGCGTCTTGCGATTATTACGCGCAGACAGGGCAGATGATGCCTGATGACTGGAAGTCACATCTACAGGACTGCGATGCGATTTATTTTGGAGCAGTCGGCTGGCCCGCAATTGTGCCCGACCACACCTCGCTATATGGTTCCTTGCTGAAATTCCGTCGCGAATTTGATCAGTACATCAACTTGCGTCCAGTTCGTTTGTTTGACGGTGTTCCATGCCCGCTTGCCAATCGCAAAGCAGGGGATATCGACTTCTTCGTCGTGCGTGAAAACACGGAAGGCGAGTACTCCGCTGTTGGCGGCAAAATGTTTGAAGGCACCGATCGCGAGATCGTTCTGCAAGAATCCATCTTCACACGTATTGGTTGCGATCGGGTGCTCCGCTTTGCATTTGAAATGGCGTCACGTCGCGCTCGCAAACACCTGACCATCGCAACTAAATCAAATGGCATTGCAATCAGCATGCCTTATTGGGATGAGCGTGCCGCCGAGATTGGTAAAGAGTACCCAGGCGTGACGACCGACAAGCAGCATATCGATATTCTGTCCGCACGCTTTGTGTTGACACCTGATCGCTTTGATGTGGTGGTTGCATCAAACTTGTTTGGCGATATTTTGTCCGACCTCGGCCCTGCGTGTACCGGCACTATTGGCTTAGCGCCATCTGCCAACCTCAACCCAGATCGCAAGTTCCCTTCGCTATTTGAACCCGTGCATGGTTCAGCACCAGATATCGCGGGTAAGAACATTGCTAACCCCATCGCCATGATCTGGTCGGGTGCGTTGATGTTGGACTACCTCGGACGCGGATTGACAGGCGCGGCACAGAAGCCTTACCTCGATGCCCATGACGCAATCGTCAAAGCGATTGAAGCAGTGCTCGTGCAAGGCCCCTTGACGCCAGACCTTGGCGGCAAAGCATCGACGAGCCAGATCGGTGATGCGTTAAGTAAAGTGCTCGCGAAGTAAACCATCGGAGATCCACATGCCTGATTACACAAATCGATTTAAAAAATCATTGCAGGCCAAAGAGGCCAACATCGGTCTGTGGATCTCTATTCCCGATCCCTTTACGACAGAAATCTGTGCCACTGCAGAATTTGATTGGATGTTGCTCGACGGTGAACATACACCGACTGATCCACTTACTATTTTGTCGCAATTACAAGCCTGCGCCGCCTACAATACCCAAGTGGTCGCACGCCCACCCATTGGACAGACGCATCTCATTAAGCAGTTACTCGATCTGGGCGTGCAGAACCTGTTGATACCGATGGTCGACACAGCAGAGCAAGCGTGTGAGCTCGTTCAGGCGGTGCGTTACCCACCTCACGGCATTCGCGGCGTGGGCTACGGCTCGGCACGCGTGTCGCGCTGGGACTCACGTAAAGACTATGTCAAGATCGCGAATGACGACGTTTGTCTTTTAGTGCAAGCAGAGACTGCTACAGGTTTGCGCAATCTCGATGAGATCTGTGCAGTGGAGGGTGTAGATGGCGTATTCCTCGGCCCCTCGGATATTTCCGCAGCACTTGGACACCTCGGTAACCCGGGCCATCCTGATGTCGTTGCGACCATTGAAAAAGGTATCACGACTATTTTGAAGCACGGTAAGGCTGCCGGAATCCTCACGCCCGATCGAACCTTGGCACAGCACTATTTGAAGCTGGGTTGCACGTTCGTCGCAGTTGGTGTCGATGCGCGCACCCTCGCGATTGGTGTACGCGAATTGCGGGCGGCCTTTAAGAACTAAGCGTCATCGATTCGGCCAAACCGCGCATCAAGCCAAGCATCAATTCGCAACGAACGGCTTGCACGCCGTGCTGGCGTGCGAGTGCGACTGTCTGACCCAAAATCGCTTCAACCTCAAGTGGGCGTCCCGCCAGAACGTCTTGCAACATCGAGGCACGGTTAGAGCCCGAACGCTTAGTTGGTGTGACCGCCTCGTCAAGATCAATCTTGCCTCGCAAATCAGTGCCGCAAGCTAACGCAATATCAATCACCTCAAGCATGATCTGCTTACGTAAGGCAATGACATCGGGATTAGCGTTCATATTTGCCGTGGGCAGTCTTGTAAGTGCTGCAACCGGGTTCAGCGCGTAGTTAATAAGTAGTTTGTACCAAGTCTCATACCGAATGTCCGTAGTCGCTACGCCTCGGATGTTTGCCGACTGAAGAAGGTCAGCCACTCGATGCGCTCTAGACGAATCCGATCCGTCAGGCTCGCCAATCATCCAGCGATCTTTGATATTGCTGCGGATTACACCCGGTTCGATCACTTCGTTGGGCGAATAAATGACACAGCCGAGGGTTTTGTCGCGTAAGCGGGTCCAAAGCTCGCCATCAGGGTCTAGCAAGGGAAGAGGGGTCTGAGGGACATCAAGCCCCTTGTTCCACCACCAAGGGATGCCATTGGTCGCAAATACAGCAACGCCGTCTGGTGCCAATAAACGCTCAATCGTTGCAGCTGCAGCGGGCAATGCAGTAGCCTTAAGCGTCACCAGAACGAGATCCTGAGGAGGCAGACTCGTCGGGTCATCGGTAGCAACACTTGGACGACCGGTGAAAACCTCGTCGCCACGATAAAGTGTCACGC
>JBILJY010000252.1:0-2944 GCA_044376975.1 Burkholderiaceae bacterium
AATTGATGTCGAAAAGAAGGGCTACGTCACCTTGGACCAAATCAAGGCCATGATTCTAAAAAAATAGTCCGCTTGAGCCAATCCAGTCTGACTAGAAATCCTGATCTATACTTCGGTTATGAACTTGGTGCTGCGCACGCATAAACGTATTTTAAGTAGCATTGCCTTGCTGGTGATGCTGTTTAATCTATGCGCGCCAGCCCTCAGCCATGTGGTGTTGTCTGAGTCGTCCGGCCAAGATTTCTTGGTAGAAGTTTGTACGACGACAGGTACGAAGTTCATCAAGCTAGACAGGGTCGACTCAGAGTCGACGAATCATTCTAGCGATCAATCGTCATCAGAGTGCGCATACTGCGCCTTGAATGTACATTCTCTAGATCGTCCGCCTGCACATTTTTTGGGTGTAGTGGCATCTTCCTCTGCACTTCCTTCGCTTCATCCAGATTCACCGTTGCCGAATACGCAGGCACGTTGGGTCGTCAATGCGCCACGCGCACCTCCCATTTCTCTCTAAGCCCTCATACGTTGCCGCGATAGCGGTCTGAACTCGCACGTCGCCTCACCGAGGCGCGATGATGCGGTGAGCTTGATTGGAGAGAATCATGCGTCTACGACGTTTCTTTGTTTCGCTAGGTTGCTTGTGTTCCTGCTTTTTCTTTCTGGGTGCTGCCTATGCCCATGGAAATAAAGTGGGCGCACTCGTGATCGATCATCCCTATGCAGTGGAGAATCCTGAAAAACTCGGTGAATATGCCGTGTATTTCAAGGAATTAAAAAACACTGGCACGACACCCGATTTGTTGCAGAAGGCAGATACAGCTGTTGCAACCGAGTCCGTGTTCAGAACCGAAACACACTCAGTCGATCACGAAATTACCTGGGTCGATGTGAAGTCGATTCAGGTTGCCCCTGGGCAGTCGATCGTATTTCGACATGATGCTGAAGAGGGCTACCAAGTGCTATTGCGTCAGTTAAAGCGCCCCTTAAAAGTGGGTGATCGCTTTGATATGACGCTGACGTTCGAAAAAGCCGGAAAGGTCAAGGTGGTTGTCTGGGTGCAAAGACCACGCCCCGGTGAAAAGACACATAAACATTAAGGAATAATGATGAAATACGTAAATACACTCGCAGTGATGTTGGGATTGGGTTGTGGGCTTGGCTTGCCGACGGCACATGCGCAGCAGCAGCCCGTTGAAATTAAGTTCACTGCGCAAGTAAATGGTCAACCGTTTTCTTGCGGCCAAAGCTATAAAGATATTGGCAGCACAAAGTCGACAATCACACCAAGCGATTTTCGCTTCTTCGTGAGCGAGGTAGAGCTTCTTGACGCACAAGGTCGCGCAACAGCTCTCACCTTGACGCAAGATAAGACATGGCAGGTAGAAAATGTTGCTTTATTAGACTTTGAAAATGCAACAGGCCCTTGCCGTAATGGCACAGTCCCCACGAACACCTCTGTGCGTGGCACGGTTCCATCCGGTAAATATACTGGTGTGCGCTTTACCCTCGGCGTGCCGTTCAAGCTTAACCATGTCGATCCTACGACTGCCCCCGCACCCCTGAGTAGCACAGCCATGTTTTGGACATGGCAGGGAGGCTACAAGTTTTTGAAGGTGGATATGGCCAGTGCTGGCACCACGGCTGCGCACGGGCATGGCGCAGCGCACGGCGCTGGTCATGGAGGTGGAGCTGCATCCGGGTTCTCGGTCCACTTGGGAAGCACAATGTGCGCATCCCCATCAAAGACTGCAGCACCTACCGCTTGCGCAAATCCTAATCGACTCACGGTGAGCTTGCCACAGTTTGACCTAAGCAAGCAAACGATCGTTGCAGACATTGGTGCAGTACTTGCAGGTGCCAATGTTGATGTAAATACCCCAGGTACTTCGCCAGGCTGCATGAGCTTTCTGAAAGACGCGGATTGCCCACCCATCATGGCGGCTCTGGGACTTCCCTACGAGAATCATGCCGCTGGTCTCCAGCGCTTCTTTAGCGCAAAGTAACTTGGGGATATTGTGATGAGAGTGCCGGGATCGTTTCACCTGAGACTATTAAGCGTGTTGCTCGCTTGTGCAACGGTGATTTTGCTTGTTTGGTCTGTATTTGCTCAAAGCACCACGCAAGCCGACTCCTCATCCCGGCACGAGGTGGCATACCAGTGGGGCCTAGCCCCCTGGGCGCCAGAGCCTGTTGTGCCGCCAGACAATCCGATGTCGCTCGGTAAAGTTGAGCTAGGCAGACATTTGTTCTATGACAAGCGATTGTCTGCAGATGAGTCGATGTCTTGCGCGACATGTCATCGACAAGAGAAAGCATTCACTGACGGTAAGGCGCGGTCCGAAGGTATAGACGGTAAGCTTGGGGGACGCAGTGCAATGTCGCTGGCGAATGCGGGTTATTTGCCCGTCCTGACTTGGATGAACCCAAATCTGAATAGTTTGGAAATACAAGCACTCATTCCAATTTTTGGTGAGCACCCCGTTGAAATGGGAATGGCTGGGCGCGAGGAACTGCTATTCGAAAGACTCAAGTCAGAGCCGCGCTACAAAAAAATGTTTATCGAGGCTTTCCCAAAAGAGGCAACCCTCGGGGATGCAGGGCTCTACTCGCTATCAACCGTCACGAAGGCCTTGGCCGCGTTCCAACGCAGCCTTGTATCGTTTAGTAGCGCCTTCGATCACTACCGGTATGAGGGCAAGGCAGATGCCTTGAGTCCCTCCGCAAAGCGCGGCGAGTCGCTATTTTTTGGGGAAAAAATGGAGTGCTACCACTGTCATGGCGGGTTGAACTTCAATGACAATATTCAGCATAGTCGGATGCCCTTTCCTGAGCTTGGGTTTCACAATACGGGCTTGTATGACGTCGACGGTAAAGGTGGCTATCCGCAGACGAACCCTGGAATTATCGAGATTACCGGTATCGCAGGTGATACCGGTAAGTTTCG
>JBILJY010000253.1:0-2933 GCA_044376975.1 Burkholderiaceae bacterium
AGACGGCAGCACTTGTCGTCTAAGACGACCAACCTGCCCGCCAGCGAAGAAGTCGAACTAAGTGTCATGCAAAGGATACGGAATCCATAAAGTACCCCCATCATAAATCACCCCGTAAAATCAGGTGATGACAATCGATTCAAACGCTGCGATCCCTTTTCCTGCGCCCGACACATTTCGTGACAGGCTCGCTACGTTGCTGCCAGAATTTCACGCCGTGAACTGGGTAGAAAGTACCGGATCGACGAACAAGGATCTGGGGGATTTGGCGCGGACGATGGGGAGTGCTTTGGCCGACCCTTGGCCACGCTTGCTCGGTGCCCACCTACAAACGGCGGGCAAAGGCCGAGCTGCGCGCCCTTGGCATAATGCGGCCGGCGAGTGTCTGATGTTTTCTTGTGGCTTTGCCCCAAAAAAAATTGGTATGGGTGAACTTCCTGGCATCGCACCAGCACTCGGCGTTTCAAGCTGTCTGGCCTTGCGCAGCGTCCTCACCCCTTTGCTCGGGGCGCATGCAACCCATCAGCTCACCCTCAAATGGCCCAACGACCTGCAATGGAAAGATGCCAAGCTCGCAGGTATTTTGGTGGAAACCGCGCCGTCGCTTAAGCCGCAACAGCCCCTGCTTGTGATCGGCATGGGGCTCAATCTATCCGGTGCTGCAGCGCTGTCGGCGGATCTCAACCGTCCCGTCGCAGATCTTTCACAGATTCTGGTGGGCCACGCCGTTGATCCCATCTCGCTCGTCGCCACACTCGCACAAGCTTGGCAGCGCACCCTGCACGACTACGCCGCAAAAGGGTATGCTGCTTTTGCGCCACGCTACCAGGAAGTCGATGGCTTACTGGGTGAGCATGTCGATGTAATCGATCAGGGCAAACTGCTGCACACTGGCATTGCTTGCGGCACCGATTCCATTGGTCGCTTAAAGATCGAGACCGCATCTGGCATCTTGCCCATTCTGGTGGGGGACGTTTCGATTCGTCCCCGCACTCAAACCCGCTCCACCCCAGCGAGAGATGCATGATCATTTTGATGGATGTCGGCAACACGCGTATCAAGCTCGGCTGGCAGCACCCAGGCCTTGGGCGCGAAGCCGCCGCCCATGCCATTACCTTGAATCCGCTCGCGGATCTGCCCGAACGCCTGCGCAAATGGTTGGCCTCGCTTCCTGTGCAGCCGACTACCGCGCTCGGTGTGAATGTTGCTGGACGCGTCGTCGCAGAGCATCTTCAGCAAACGCTACAAGAGATCCACTGCACATTGCAATGGATCACGCCCTCCGCATCGCAAGCCGGCGTCACGAATGGGTATGCGCAACCCGAGCAGCTCGGCGCCGATCGCTGGGCCTCGATGCTGGGCCTTGCCGCACGTTTTAAAACAACGCATCCGCCGCTGGTACTCGCAACCTTCGGTACGGCCACAACGATTGACACCCTCAATCCGAACAATCATTTTGAAGGCGGCTTAATACTGCCAGGCCCTGCACTGATGCGCCAATCGCTCGCGCAGGGTACGGCAAACCTGCCTCTCGCTTCGGGCGCAGGCACCGACTATCCACGCCAAACGTTACAAGCCATCTCGACAGGCGTGGTGGCCGCACAAGCAGGCGCCGTGCACCGCCAGTGCCTGATTACGCAAGAGCGCTTTGGTGTTGCGCCTGTATTGTGTGTGAGTGGTGGCGGCTGGCCCGAAGTGGAACAAGAACTGCGCAGACTACTCGGTCATCTGCAAATTGAAGTGCTCGCCAACCCGGTGTTAGATGGGTTGGCGTATTTGGTGCCGGCGGGGGGTTAGGTTGACGAAACTCGCCTATTCTCATTACATTGCATGAATGAGAACGTTATTCATTATCTTGGTCATCCTCAACCTTGGCTTGTTTGCAGTCGGGCAAGGTTGGTTTGGTACGCCGCGCGCGCAGAAGGGTCGCACGCCTGCGGCGAATATTGCTGCGCCGCTTAACGCGGATGCCGTAAAGATCGGTCCCGGGCAGCTTCAAACTCGTTGATCTGCTGCACGATGCGTTGTGTCGCACCGGTGTGTTGTGCGACCCAATCACGGCCTAAACGACCACGATTTGCTAAGGCTTCTGGCTCTTGCAGCCAGCTAACCGCTGTGGCCACCGCACGTTGTGCGGGGTCTACTAACTCAGAACTCACAATTTGAATCGCGGCGCCAACCGCCACAGCACCGTCGACAGCATCCGCAAAGTTACGCGTGAAGGGTCCTACGATGACAGGCGTACCAAGGGCACACGCTTCAATCAAGTTTTGTCCGCCGTGCGGTGCAAAGCTGCCCGCCACAATCGCGACGTCACTCGCCGCATAGAAAAACGGCATTTCGCCGAGCGTGTCGCACAACACAACTTCAACGTGCGCGAGCTCATGCGGCGCATCGACGTTATGACGAATAGTGGACCACCGCACGTATTTAACGCGTGCGGCCTCTAACAAGCTTGCCGCCTCATCAAAGCGCTGGGGATGACGGGGGATCAACAAAAACAAAGGTGCTGTGGCTGGCATCTCGACTGGATCAAGCTGCACGTGATAATCGGTAATCACCGAGTCCTTGTGTAACAGCCGCTGCTGAATCGCCGGGACAAACATCGCATCCTCACCCTCACGCGTGCTGGCAATGGCAATAATCGGACGACCCAAACGCTCGCGCCAACCGCGGCCTGCTTCGATAGCGACCACCGGCAGCTGCACATCAAACTTTACGTTACCCACCACTTGCACATTCGGTGCGCCAATCTCATAGAGACGACGGGCATCGTCTTCCGTCTGCGCCAAGGCTAAGTCGATGCTGGCATACGCATCGCGCATTAAGCTAATAAACAATTGATCGATACGGCGAACGTGTCCCTGTGCGCGTTCAGAAAAACGCGCACTCGCCAACACCACTGGTACATCAGCCAAACGTGCTTGCTCGAT